>JANODS010001622.1:0-1045 GCA_031412835.1 Acidobacteriota bacterium
GTCCGGCGTATCCCGCCCCAGAAACAAGTTATTCCGGTGGTGCATGTTCGACGATGTATCCCCCGCCATATGCTCGCCGATAATCGTGTTGTGATACACGAAGAGCCCCGCCGGCTTGGCCGAGAACTTAAACGCCACCCCGCCCGGCGAATGATAGAGCGTGTTCCGAATAAAGTAGACCGGCCCGCCAAAAACAGGCTGCGAACTATACCCGCCCATCGCCGAATTCGTCCCGCGATTGTTGAACACCCGCACGTTATGCACCCCGCCGTCGGTCTCCACAAAGTCGTCGTTCAGCATGTGCATGTCGTTGTTGTAGATGTCAATCGAAGACGCCCGCTGATCCGGATCCGTCGGCGGCGTGCCGTAAGTCGATATTCCAATCGCGTCGTGGAAGTAAGCGATCGAGTTATGCGCGATCACATGCCCGGGACCATAGACCTTAATCCCATAGTAACTCACCATCCGATGGGACTTCAGCGGCGGCTCCGCCCAAACGTTGCCCCCTGGCTCCCGTTGCCGCCCGCCCCATCCGATCAGCCGGAACCGGTCATCCCTACCCAAAATCAGATTGTCCGCAATGTAAAAATCGGACGAACCCGCATACTCCGTCCACACCCCAAACCCGACATTTTCAAACCGGCAGTTCTTCACCGTCAGCGCGACCGCTCCAATCACTTCCTTCTGCCCCGCGAAGATCGCGACATCCGTATTCCGGAACGTCAAACCCTCAATAATATGGTGCTGCGACGCCATCACATCCAGCAGCCGATGGTTGTTATCCCCGTCCAGAATCACCTCCCCATCGCCCGCCGCCTTGATGGTAATCGGCTTCTCCGCCGTACCCTTCAACGTCAGCGACATCGACCCATCGAACGGCGCCATCATCGGGTCCACATAGTCCAGCCGCTCCGGTCGATAGAGCCCCGTATGCATCAACAGCGTATCGCCCGGCTGCGCGCGCCGCTCCCAAACCACCGACCAATCGCCCAGCCCCGCGCCATAGTAAGCCTGCAAAATCCCCGTAAAGCTCGGCTGCTGCCGC
>JANODS010001623.1:0-1705 GCA_031412835.1 Acidobacteriota bacterium
TTCGCGTGGTGCTCCCGCTGGTTGTCGGTGAGGAACGTCGATCTGAAGCTGGGAGATAAGAGGTTGGGGGTCACATTGGGCGTAACGGTTTTGGGGCTGGATGGCCTGCCCGTGCGGGGGGCTCAAGTGACGCTTCGATCACCGGGCGGGATGGACCGGTGGGTAAGCACGGAAGTAACTTCAGCGACAGGTCGCATCGAGGTACCGGTCTATGAAGGCGAGGAATATGTGGTGAAGGCTGCGACTTGGGGACCGGAGCATTACCTGTTGGAGGGTACTACTTCCGTACCGGTGGTGCGGGGAAGGACCTTGGTGACCGTGGTGATGCGATTGGTCCCCAGGTAGAACGCAAGAAATTTAGTCGGGATTGGGGCGGACGGAGATGGGCCGAGACCGTTTTCGATTGATCTTCTTAGCGAGTAGGTTGAGGTCGGTCTGGGTTCGCGGATGCGAATCGGACCAAGCTAGAGCGCGGTCCAGACTGGCCGTTGCTTCGGGGGTGTGGAGCCATTGCTCGGAGTCCGGGATGTGCTTCGGGGTTTCAGCGGGAGTCACACTTGGAGCATATCAGCTTGGCGGGCTCGGGACGGTGTAGTCTGGGCTGATGAAATGTGTTGCGCTGTTTCTGCTTCTCTTCGTGGTTGGTTTGGTTTCGGGGGCGGAGTTTAGCCAGGTGGAGGTGTTTCGGGCGGGGCAGGATGGGCACCATACGTACCGGATTCCGGCGTTGATCGAGACGAAACGGGGGACTTTGCTAGCGTTTTGCGAGGGGCGGCGGAGCGCGGGGGGCGATAGTGGGGACATTGATCTGCTGTTGAAGCGCAGTCGGGATGGGGGCCGGACTTGGTCAGCGGCGCAGGTGGTGGCGGACCTGGGGGAAGATACGATTGGGAACCCGGCACCGGTGGTGGACCGGAAGACGGGGGACATTGTGCTGCTGCTGACGCGGAACCCGGGGAGGGTGACCGAACGGCAGATCGTCGACGGGACGGCGGCAGGGACGCGGACGGTTTGGCTAGCTCGGAGTTCTGACGACGGGGCGAGTTGGACGGCTCCGGCGGAGATTACGGCGTCTGTGAAAGCGGCGGATTGGACTTGGTATGCGACAGGGCCGGGGAACGGAATTCAGATGCGGGACGGGCGGATGGTGGTGGCTTGCGATCACATGGTGGCGGGCTCGCAGGCGAAACATTCGCACGTGATTTTGAGCGACGACGGGGGGCGGACATGGACGCTGGGGGGGGTGGCCGGGGAGGGGACCAACGAGTCGGCTGTGGTGGAGTTGCGGGACCGGTCGTTGCTATTGAATATGCGGTCCTATCTGGGCAAGAATCGACGGGAGGTGGCGGTGAGTCGAGATCGCGGGCGGAGTTGGTCGGACTTGAAGACGGACGAGGCTTTGATTGAGCCGGTGTGTCAGGCGAGCTTGATTCGCGTGGGAAGAGACCGGCTGCTGTTTTCGAATCCGGCGGCGGTGAAGCGGGAGCGGATGACCGTGAAGGTAAGTCAGGACGAGGGGAAGACGTGGGTGCGGGAACGGGTGGTGCATGAGGGGCCGGCGGCTTACTCGTCGTTGGCGGCGCTGCGGGATGGACGGGTGGGGCTGCTGTATGAACGGGGAGAAACGCGGCCCTATGAGGTGATTACATTTGCTCGGTTTGAACTGGGTTGGTTGGCACAATGACGGTGCGTTACGTTTGGTTTG
>JANODS010001624.1:0-3839 GCA_031412835.1 Acidobacteriota bacterium
GGGGGGTTTGGGTGGGTTGCAGGTCCCAGCCGGCGGGCAGATTCTTGGGGTCGAGCCGGAGTAGGTCGAACTCGTCGTACGGGTCGACGATGCCGATTCCCATGAGCTTGGCCCAGAACATATTGACGGTGGCCCGGGCGAACTGGGGATGGGTTGTGAGCATGCGACCGAGTTCGACGCGGGGTTCGGCATCCGGGGCGGGAAGCTCATTGGACAGGACGAACTTCGGGGTGTTGGGCCCTCCGGAACGACGGGTGCGAAGCATGCTTTCGGCCTTGGTGTTGTAGGGGGCGCCGGCGTCGTCGACCAAGAAGTGGCCCATGACGACCGCCGATTTTTCGAGGTGGGGGATATAGCGGGTGCCGGCGAGGAAGGCGGCTTGCTGGAAGAAGTCCGATCGTTTTTGCGTGGTGAGGTAAGCGTTGACTTTCTCAAGATGCCCACGGCCGTTGTGGCAGGAGACGCAAGACAAGTTGATGCCGAGGAAGACCTTGCCGTAGAGGATCGTAAGTTCGTCGTGGGTGTCGAGTTGATTGACCTTCGTGATGTCGTCGCCGTGGTCGGCTTCGCCGGACTTGCCTTCGACGTGCTCGCGGACGATGGGGTTGACGGCCGCGACGACGTAGTTGCTTTTGGCCGAGGCGGCGATGAGCGAGCGAACCCAATCGTCATAGGGCCGGTCGGCGGCGAGACTCTCTTTTAAGGAGTAGTGGAAGAGGGTGTGCCCGCGGGCCATCTTACCGTTGGCGCGGAGGACATCCATGAAGAAGTAGGCCCATTTGTCAACGAATTCAGGGCTGCCGGTTAGCTTATCGATGAGGACGGCACGCTTGTTCGGGGAGGGGTCGGCGACGAAGTCGCGGACTTCGGCCGAAGTGGGGATGCGGCCGGTAAGATCGAGGCGGAGGCGGCGAAGAAATTCGATGTCGGTGGACAGGGGCGCGGAGGGCACGGCGTCGCGCTCCATGCGAGCGAAGACCTCTTCATCAATGAAGTTTCTGCGAGGGATAGGCTTCGACGGCGCGAGCGGTTTCGGCAGGCTGACGGTGAGCCGTTCGCTGTCGCGACTGACGGTGTTCGCCTTCGGCCGGAAGAGCGGCGCGTGGGCGTCAGAGGGCTTCGGCGAATCATCGGCGAAGCACAGGCAGCATAACGGGAGAGACAGTAAGAGGCTTAACTTCAAGGAGCACCTTCACGCGAACAATATCAGAATTTAATGTCCGCGGGAAGGGGGTGAACTTTGCTTCGAACTAGAGGCGTTTTTTGTACTGCTCGTAGAGCTTCGTGTGGCGATTTTCGAGACTCGCGGGATTGCCCAAAATCCACATCTGCTTGATCTGCGTTTTGGTTTCTAGGGGGTCGCCGTCGGTGAGGATGAAGTCGGCGAACTTGCCTTTTTCGATGGAGCCGAGGCGATCGGCGACGCCCCAAATTTCGGCGGCATGGAGCGTAAGGGCCTTGAGCGCGACGTCGTAGGCGAGGCCATTGGCGACGGCGTTGGCGGCTTGGAAGGGCAGGTTGCGGGGCCGTTCGATATTGTAGCTGCCGAAAGCGAACTTGATGCCGGCCTTGGCCAGTTTGGCGGGGATATCGAGCGGTTCGTCGATGCTCGCGTCCTCTTCCATAGGCACTTGGTAGAGGTCTGGAAGGACGACGGGAATATTCTTTTTCGCGATCTCTTCGAGGAACGGATCGATTTCGCGAACGCCCGCCAAGACGATCTTCACCTTTTCACGTTCGGCAAACGCGAGCGCGTCGCGAATGCCCCGCTCTTTTTCGGCGACGATGATCAGGGGCTTCTTGCCTTCGAGGATCGGGATCATCGCTTCAAGCCGAAGGTCGGGTTTGAAACCGAGCACCGGATTGGCCTTGCGCATTTGATAGGCCCGCGCTTGTTCAAAGAACAGCCGCACATTCTGCATCTGCTCTTCGTAGCGACGCTTCACTTCTGCGAAGGGTCGACGAGCGGCACCGAAGCCGCGACCACCTCCGCCGCGGCCTCCGAAACCAGCCTCAATCGAGGGGAGGCGCATCTGCATCGCGGCCGACTTTTCGACGGCCATTTCTTCCCACGTCCAACCGTCCAAGTGGACGATGGAGGCTTGGCCGCCGATGACTCCACCGGAGGGAACGACGACGCTGGTGGTGATGCCGCTGGCGCGGGTGACGGCGATATGTTCGCTGCCGGGGTTGATCGCGACGATGGTCCGCAGTTGCGGATTGAAGTCGCCGAGTTCGGCTATGTCCTGCGTTTCGCGGATCGAACCGATCTCACTGAGACCGAGGACGCTGGCGGAATCGATCATGCCGGGATAGATGTGGAGGCCTTTGCCTTCGATGATCTTGTAGCCCTTCGGAATGGCGACTTTCGGCCCCATGTCGGCGATGCGATCACCGGTGACGACGAGCACCGCGTTCGGGACATCCGGCGCGCTGACGGGATGAATGGTCACTCCCCGGATGGCGAAATTTTCAGCCTGGAGGGAGGCGGTGATCGCGAGGAAAACGAGCAGTTTGGGGCAGCGCATTAGCGGGCTCCTTTCTTCTGCGCCGGGGGCGGCGGTGGTTTCAATTTCTCGGCGAGCGCCTTGCGGCGAGCATCTCGCTCGGCTCGATTTCGGATGTCTTTTTCCCGGTCAAAATACTCTTCGCCATCGACGAAAACCTTCTGCACTTTGGCGTACATCGAGAGTGGATGTTTGTCCGTGAAGACGATGTCGGCTTCCTTGCCTACTTCGAGCGAGCCGACGCGATCTTCGATCATCAACTGCCGGGCGGGGTTAATCGTGACCAGTGAGAGCGCTTCGTCGTCGGAGAGTTGGCCGTACCGTTGCGTTTTCGCGGCGTCCTGGAGCAAGTGGCGCTGCTGCGTGACCGGCGCATCGGTGTTGAGCGAGGTCAGAACGCCAGCTTTCATGCAGAGGGCGGCGTTATACGGGATGGCATCGTAGGCTTCGATTTTGTAGCTCCAGGAGTCAGCAAAAGTCGAAACGCCGGCCCCGTGCTTGGCGATTTCTTTGGCCACTTTGTAGGCTTCCAGACCGTGCTGGAGCGTCCGGATTTTGAAGCCGTATTCTTCGGCGGCGCGGAGCAACATTAGAATTTCGTCTGACCGATAGCAGTGGGCGTGCACGAGGCGTTTGCCTTCGAGGACTTCGACGAGCGGTTCCAGTTTCAGGTCGCGGCGCGGGGGCAGAACGCGTTCGCCTTTGGCTAGCCGGGTTTGATATTCGTCGCGTTGGCGCTGGTAGGCACGGGCATCGTTGAACGCTTCGCGGACGACGTCTTCGACGCCCATCCGCGTCGCCGGGTAGCGGGCAGTCGCGCTGAAATTGGTACCGCCGCCGGCGCGCTTCACGTTTTCGCCGAGGGCGAATTTGATGCCGGGTTTGGCACCCGCCATGATCATCTGCGAGGCAGGCTTGCCCCACCGCATCTTGACGACGGTGCACTGGCCGCCGATGGTATTGGCCGAGCCGTGCAGCACGTTGGAAGTGGTGACGCCGGCGGCCAGGCCGCGATAAATCTGGATATCGTCGGGCGCGAGGACGTCCTCAATTTTCACCATCGACGATACGGAGATGGACCCTTCGTTGGTCGCATCGGAACCGATGTGGGCGTGGCAATCGACGATACCGGGCATGAGGAATCCGCCGCCGGCGTCTATGATCGTTGCTCCCGCGGGGGCCATGATGCTCGCGCCGATTTCCGCGATTTTGCCGTCGCGGATCAGCAACGATCCATCGACGCGGCCCTTGGTGACGGTCAGGATCTTCGCGTTACGGATGAGGATGGTTTCGCCAGCGCTATAGAGCATTGGCGCGACCGCGAGCGAGGAG
>JANODS010001625.1:0-6849 GCA_031412835.1 Acidobacteriota bacterium
TGCCCATCGCCCTCGCCCGCCGCGCCGCCCCCTGGCGCCATGTTCTCTGGCGCGCCCTCGTCCTCGTCGCCCTCTCGAACGTCCTCTCCGACTGGGGCGCGACCACGCCCCTAAAACTCCAATTCATCAACGTTCTCTGCCAAATCGCCTTCTCTTACCTCCTCTGCTACGCCCTCCTCCAACTCCCGTTCCGCGCCCAAATCGCCGCAGCAGCAGCCCTCCTCACCCTCCACCACGCCCTCTTCTACCTCTTCCCCGGCCCCACCGGCCCCTTCGATCCCCAATCCAACTACGCCGCCCTCGTCGACCTCCGCCTCCTCGGCTATAACTACTCCGGCTTCTACACCACCCTCAACTTCCTCGGCAACGCCCTCACCGTCCTCTTCGGCTGCTGGACCGGCCTCCTCCTCCTCTCCCCCCGCACCCCCGCCCAACGCCTCAAAATCCTGCTCACCTGCGCCGCCGCCGCCTTCGCCCTCGGCCTCGCCCTCGCTCCCCTCATCCCCATGGTCAAACGCCTCTGGACCGGCTCATTCCTCTTCCTCAGCGCCGGCTGGGTCCTCCTCGCCTTCGCCGCCTTCTACTGGCTCATCGAAATCCGCACCCAACGCCGTTGGACCTTCCCCCTCCTCGTCGTCGGCGCCAACAGCATCTTCATCTACGCCTTCTCCCAGGTCCTCCGCGGCTGGCTCTCCCGCGGCCTCGCCGCCTTCGACGGCCAGCAATTCGCGTTCCTCGGCTCAGTCGGAGCCATCCCCCACAACATCCTCGTGATGCTCGCCATGTGGGGGCTCTGCTACTGGCTCTACCAGCGTCGAATCTTCTTCAAAATCTAGCTCAGCCGGGCTTTCACCTTATCGCTCATCACCTTCCCATCCAGTCGCTTCCCGGCCAGCTTGGCCTTCGCCGCGTTCATCACGATCCCCATCTTCCCCTTCTCCGTCGCCCCGGTCTCCACCATCGCCGCCTCAATCGCCGCGTCAATCTCCGCCTCGCTCGGCGCCGCCGGCATGTAGCTCTCGACAATCGCCATCTCGGCTTCTTCCTTCGCCGCCGCTTCCTCCCGCCCGGCATTCCGGAACATGTCAATCGATTCCTTCCGCTGCTTCACCAAAATCGAAAGGATCTGAAGCTCAGCGGCCTCATCCAAAGGTTTAGAGTTGTCGGCCTGCCATTTGATGAGCACGGTCTTTATCATCCGCACGGCACCCAGCCGAACCTCCTCTTTTGCCTTCATCGCCGCAACCATGTCGCGCTGTATCTGATCAAGAAGAGCCATTGTATTTGCTATTCTAATAGTTCTCGCGCTCTTTCTCATTCGTATCTCATGCACATCAAAAAACAACGCCTACTGACTCCCGGGCCAACGCCCCTCTATCCCCCGGCGCTGCATGCAATGATGGCCAGCGATGTCCACCATCGGACGCAGGATTTCATCAAAATCCAAGCCTCCGCCATGCAGGGTCTGAAGAAGGCGATGGGCACGTCCAGCGACACGCTCATCCTCACCGCATCCGGTTCCGGTGCCATGGAAGCCTCGGTTTCCAACTTCTTTTCGATGAAGGATAAAGTCGTAGTCTGTTCCGCCGGCAAGTTTGGCGAACGCTGGGCCGAAATGGTCCAAGCCTTCGGCCTCGATTCCATCGTCCTCACCGAACCCTATGGCAGCGTCGTCAGCCCCGATCGTCTCGCCGAGACCCTCAAAGCCAACCCCGACGTCAAGGGCGTCTTCATCCAAGCCTCCGAAACCTCCACCGGCGCCGCGCACGACGTCGAAGCCATGGCCAAAATCATCCGCGAGACCCCGGCCATCTTCATCGTCGACGCCATCACCGGCCTTGGCACCATGCCGCTCAAAATCGACGAATGGGGCATCGATATCTGCATCGGCGGCTCCCAGAAGTCGTTCATGATTCCCCCCGGCCTCGCCTTCATCAGCGTCAGCCCCAAAGCCTGGGCCCTCAATGCCAACTCCTGCATGCCCCGCTACTACTTTGACCTCAAGCGCGAAAAGAAGATGGCCGACAAAGGCGAGTCCTCCTGGACCCCCAACACCTCCCATCTCATCGCCCTCAACGTCGCTCTCCAATACATCAACGACCTCGGCATGGATAAGCTCATTGAGAACGCTCAACTCCTCGCCAAAGCCACGCGGCACGCCGCCGCCGCTTTGAACCTGGAGCTGTTCTCCCCCCATAATCCCGGGTCCTCCGTCACCGCCATTAAGACCCCCGCCGGAATGGATTCCGGTCTGATCGTCAAGGGCTTCCGCAACCACTTCGGAGCCATCATCGCCAACGGCCAAGGCTCCATGCAGGGAAAAATATTCCGCATGGCGCATCTGGGCTACTTCGACTTCGCCGACATGTTCGCCGTCATCGCCGGCCTGGAACTGCTGCTCCAGCAGAACGGGCACCCCGTCGAACTCGGCAAAGGTGTCGCCGCCGTGCAGAAACTGTACGCCGAAGTTGCCATGCCACAGCCGGTCACGGCCTGAGAATCACAAGGAAATCAACATGAAAATTCTGGTAGCGGAACCCATCGCCCCCGCTGGCGTCGACTTATTGCGCGCGCAAGCCGGTTGGGACATTGTCATTTCAGATCCGAAAAGCTACGCCGCGCATCTCGCCGATTGCGACGCCCTGCTCGTCCGCAGCGCCGTCAAAGTCAACGCGGACGTACTCTCTAAAGCGCCCAAACTCCGCGTCATCGGCCGCGCTGGCGTCGGCGTCGATAACGTCGATCTCGACGCCGCCACCGCCGCTGGCGTCCTCGTCATGAACACCCCTGGGGGCAACGCCATCTCCGTCGCCGAACACGCCATCGGCCTCATGCTCTCCCTCGCCCGGCAGATCCCCGCCGCCAGCGCCTCCACAAAAAGCGGCAAGTGGGAAAAGAAAAAGTTCCAAGGCAACGAACTCCGCGGCAAAACCCTCGGCGTCCTCGGCCTCGGAGCCATCGGCCGCCCCGTCGTCACCCGCGCCCAGGCCTTCGAAATGCGTTGCTTGGCCTACGATCCGTTCGTCAATCCGCAGACCGCCGCGGACCTCGGCGTCGAGCTCGTCTCCCTCGACCGTCTTTACGCCGAATCCGACTACATCACCCTCCACATGGCGCTCACCCCCGAAACGCACGGCATGCTTAACGCCGCCGCTTTCGAGAAAATGAAGCCCGGTGTCCGCGTCATCAACTGCGCTCGCGGCGAACTCGTCAACGAAGCCGACCTCGCCGCTGCCCTCCAAAGCGGCAAAGTCGCCGGTGCCGGTCTCGACGTCTTCGAAGCAGAACCGCCCCCCTCCGGTGCCGCCATCCTCCAAGCCGAAAACCTGCTCGCGACGCCCCACATCGGCGGCTCCACCGAAGAGGCCCAGGAAATCGTCGGCGTCCGCATCGTCGAGCAGGTCGTCGAATACCTCCTCAACGGCATCGCCCTCAACGCCGTCAACATGCCCGCCCTCTCCCCAGAGATGTACAAAGCGGTCGGCCCCTACATCGAACTCGCCGAGCGCCTCGGAGGCTTCGCCGCCTACCTCGCCTCCGGCAATCCGAAGTCCGTTCGCCTCATCTATTCCGGCCGCATCGCCGACTTCAACACCGTTCTGCTCCGCAACGCCGGCCTCGCGGGCGTGCTCAACCGTTCGCTCTCTTACCGCGCGAATCTCGTCAACGCCATGCCCATCGCCACCCAACGCGGGCTCAACGTCGCCGAAACCCACGAAAAGCAGCGCACCGGCCACATCGATTCCATCCGCCTCGAACTCGATACCGACGCCGGCCTCACCGTCGTCGAAGGCGCCGTCATCCTAAACCGGCCCCGCCTCATTCAAGTCGATGGCATTCCCTGCGAAGCCAACTTGAACGGCCATCTTTTGTATATGAAGAACGATGACGTCCCCGGCGTCATCGGCCACGTCGGCTCCGTTCTCGGAAAGAGTAATATTAATATTGCCAACTTCTCTCTCGGCCGTACGCCGAAGCCTGCCCCCGGGCAGCGCCTCTTGGCCGTCGCCGTCGTCGAAGTGGACGCCATCGTGCCGGAAACGGTACTCGCCGAACTCAAATCCAATCCCGCCGTACTGGTAGCCAGACCAGTTGCTTTTGGCGTTTAACGGATTAAATTTTTCCTACCGGAATCCCTGTGTTACGCTGGTAGTGCTCTCAGCGGACCTCCCCGGTTCAACATCCTTCCCAGGAGTAGTTTTTACCCTTCAATGAGTTTCACCGTTTTTCTTGGCAATCTCCCCGTTTGGGTGACTGCCGATGACATCAAGTCATGGCTCACCGCGGAAAACCTCGTAGCCGATTCCATCAAAGTAATCCGTAACCCCGAAACGCAAGAATCGAAAGGATTCGCATTTATTGAAGCGCCCAACGGCGAAGAAATGAATTCGATCATCCGTCGTTTTGACCGCGCACCGCTCGAAGAGCGCCTGCTGCGTGCTAACCCTGCCCAACCGCCGAAAGGCAAAACCCCTGTGAAGGGAGCCGCCCCCATGGGTGCTGGTATGCCGCCGCCATCGTCAGCAATGATGATGGGCGACAAATCGCGCCGCGGTGGGAAGAAGCACAAAAAGCCCACCCGCCCCTCGGGTCCGCCCAGCGCGTTCGCTGAGGAACTCGCTAAAGCTCTCTAGGTTCTTTCTCCTGGTGATAGTAAGGAAAGCCGCTCATTTGAGCGGCTTTTTCATTTTCACCACAAAATGCGCTATACTTTAAGAAGTACTGGAAGTTTGTTCTACCGCACCCGCCTTCTTTCTGTTTGCCGGTTCGCTCGATCGGCCTTCCCACCAAATACAACTGAATGAATACTTTTGCTGACCTTACGTTGTCCCCTGTCTTGAAGGGCAACCTGGCCAAGCACGGCTTCGTCACCCCGACGCCCGTGCAGGCTCAGGCTATCCCACCTGCTTTAGAAGGCAAAGATCTTGTCGCCACAGCCCAAACGGGCACCGGCAAGACCCTTGCTTTTGTCCTCCCCCTCCTCGAACGCCTCCTGAAAAACAAAACGGCCAAAGGCTCCCAAGCCCTTATTTTGAGCCCCACTCGCGAACTCGCGATGCAAATTTCAGAGACGTTCCACAAACTCGCCGCCGGCACCGGTATCCGTACCGCCGTAGTCGTAGGCGGCCTGAGTGAACGTCCGCAACTTGCTGACATCAAGCGCGGTGTCCAAGTCATTATTGCCACCCCTGGCCGCCTCGGCGATTTTATCGAACGCCGTCTGGTGCGCTTGGATTCGGTCAACCTGCTCATCCTTGATGAAGCCGACCGGATGCTCGATATGGGCTTCCTGCCCTCCATCCAACGCATCATGGGCCTTCTCGCCCCCGTTCGTCAGACGTTGTTCTTCTCGGCTACCATCGAGTCCTCCGTCGCCCACCTCATCAACAAGCACCTCGTGAGCCCCGTTCGCATCGCGATCGGAAATGCCACCAAGCCGGCCGAACAGGTCGACCTGCACATGTACGAGCTGGACCAGGATCACAAGATCGGGACTCTCGAGCACATGCTGCGCATTCACGACGGCACGTTCATGGTCTTCGTTCGCACCAAGCACGGTGCGGACAGACTCGCCGGTCGCCTCGAAGCGGACGGCATCAGCTCCACCAGCATCCACGGCAATCGCTCGCAAAGCCAGCGTAACCGTGCGCTCAAAGGCTTTCAGGACGGCCAGTTCCGCGTCCTCGTCTGCACCGACGTCGCCGCTCGCGGTCTTCACATCGAAGCCGTTGCCCACGTCATTAACTTCGACGTACCGAAGGTTCCGGAAGACTTCATCCACCGCGTCGGCCGTACCGGTCGCGCTGGGTTGAAGGGCGTCGCCACCACCTTCGTAACCCGTTCGGAATGGAACGACATTCGCCGCATCGAACGGAATCTCAATATCCGGCTCGAACGGCAGATGATCAACGCTGCCGACAAAGCCACCATCGCCGCCATCCCGGAGCGTCTGGCCCAAGCCCCTGCGTCAAAGCTTCAGCTTGTCCACACCGCCCCGATCCATCGTCCTTACTCCGGTGGAGGCCGCCCGCAAGGCGGATCCTTCGGACCCAAGAAAACCTTCGGCGCTCGTCCGAAGAAATTCTCGGCCCGCTAGTTACTAACCTAGTTCGGAATCGTGGCGACTTTCGTGGTCTGATGACCCGCAAGTCGCCACGTTCCGTTTTGCTTCACCCAAAAGTGAATCAACATCACCTTATCGTCAAACTTCCCGTCCTGATTCACCCCCGTCACATGCATGTACGAATGCGTCACCGCGGAACTCTCGTACACATTCGCCTTCACCTTCGTTTGCTCCAAACTCTGATACAACTGCTTGCCCGACTTCACCTTGGCAATGTAGCTCGTCTTCGTATCGATAATCCCGGTCGCGTGGCCATAAACCAGATCATCGGCCAGCATCTTCTCCAGCGCCGCCGCGTCCTTGGCCAGAATCGCCTTCCGCCAATTCTGGTCCAACCCCACAATGTCCGCCTTCGTCTCAGCCTGCGCCAAGTTCGCCATCAAGAGCACGCCAATCACAAACAGTTTCATGCGGAAAAGTATATCAGCCCGGAACTCGATACAATCATCCGGTGCGCTATCTCTGCCTCCTCTCCTTCGCCCTCTTCGCCGCCGACCCCCCGCCCGTCCAACTTACCGCCGCCGCTGACCAGCGCCGCCTCCTCGATCTCCTAAAAATCGCCGAACTCCGCCGCGGCGCCGACGGCCGCAATCCCCAAGCCCCCAACGCCGCCAACTACGACGAAACAAAAGCCAACCCCCACCCCCCACCACCCCCCCCCCCCCCCGCCCGCCAAAAAAAAAAAAAAAAAAAAGGCCCCCCAAGGGGGGAACAACCCCCCCCCC
>JANODS010001626.1:0-2238 GCA_031412835.1 Acidobacteriota bacterium
TGCCGCCGCCATTGCCTCCTCCTTAGCTGCCCAATTCTATGGAGCCAAGATACTGAAGCGGTCTATCGAGGACGATCGCCGCAACTTCACCCGCTTTTTTCTCCTGGCAGGCCCTGGCAAAGCAGCACCCACCATTCCGACGCGAGAATGGAAGACATCCATTGCCTTCACGATCCGCAACGCTCCCGGTGCGCTTTTTCGGGCCATGTCAGCCTTCGCGCTCCGCGATATCAGCCTCACCAAGATCGAATCCCGTCCGCTCCGCGGCAAACCATGGGAATATCTGTTCTATGTGGATTTTTTGGGCCGTGCCGACAACCCCGCCTCACAAAAGGCTTTGAACCATTTGCAGGAGTTCACTGACGATTTTCATTTGCTAGGAAGCTATCCCAGAAGCGCGTAGTTGATCGTGGAGACAATACCGATGAATCATCCTGTTGAGGACTGCATTATCATCGGCGCCGGGCTATCAGGCCTAGCCGCTGCGAAATCGTTGGACGAGGCCGGACTCAACGTCCTGGTGCTCGATAAAGGTCGGCGTCCCGGGGGCCGTATGGCCTCTCGCGAATTTGAGGGCGCGATGTTCGACTATGGGGCCCAGTTTCTATCCGCTCGAGACCCCGATTTCCGCCGCCTCATCGATAGCTTCCTTGGCACGGCGCTCGTCAGCCCTTGGTTCGAGCGAGCAGCGGAAACCCGCTACTGCTCGCCGCTGGGAATGAACGCGATCCCAGCGTTCCTGGCCGCCTCGCTTCGGGTCAAGTGCGGCGTCTCCGTCAGCGCCGTCCGGCGAGACGGTAAGGTGTGGCGCGTCATCGCGCAGGACGGGACAGTCTATACCAGCGAAGCGTTGATCGTCACAGCGCCCCTGCCGCAATCTTTGGACTTAGTCGAAATCCCTACCGAGGTTCGCAGCGCCCTCAGCGGCATCGAATACCATCGCTGCATCGCCTTTCTCGCGGTCCTCGACGGACCTTCCGCCATTCCCGAGCCGGGCTATCTCCGCCTATCGAGTGAGCCGCTCCAGACGCTGGCCGACAACCGCCTCAAGGGTCTCGATAGCGAGTTAGTTGGAGTGACGATTCTTGCCGGTCCGGTATTCAGTCTTGAACATTGGGACACCCCCCAAGAAGAAGCCGCCCGACTCTTGCTCGCCGCCGCCGAACCCTACTTGGGCTCGAAGGTCAGCCAGTGGCGCTACCACCGGTGGCGCTACTCCCAGCCGATCCAAACCTATCCCGAGCGCTTCTATGGGCTCGACCTAACACCCCCTCTGGCCCTCGCCGGTGACGCCTTTGGCGGTCCTCGTGTCGAAGGCGCATTTCTATCCGGTCACGCCGCCGCTCACTGGCTACTGACAAAGTAACTTACTCAATAATCGCCAAGCTGGCCACCGTCCGCGGTCCCATCCGGAGCTCATTCACCATCACCCCGGCCGGATCGACCTCGAGCAAGCGTCGGCCCGTGTAATCACTAATCAGCAGATTTCCATTCGCAAACTGGGCCAAGCCTGAAGCCCAACCCATTTTGATGTCGTTCTTCGCACCGCCAATCGAGCGGACTACCACTCCCCGCGGATTCACAATTAGCACCTCGCCCGGATCCGACAAGCTCAGCAAAGTATTTCCATCCGCTAACCGAAGCGCCTGATAGAGCTTCCGTTGATCGCCTTCCTTCGCCTGCCACTCCCATACGATCTTGCCCTCCTTGCTCACCTCAATCACCTTCGCCACCGCCTCCACGCAGATCAGCGTCGTCCCTGTCGCCGTACGCCGCACGTTCCGCATTCGCATGTTCGCCAAATCATCGGATCTATAATTCCAAACTCGATTGCCGCCTCGATCCACTTCGATCACTCGACCCGCCTTGGCATCGCCGATCACCGTGTTCCCGTTCGGCAAGCGGTGTGCCGCCAGCGGATGCTCCAAGCCTTCGCAACACTCCCAAACCCGCTTGCCGAAAGCGTCTACCTCGTAAACCTTCTTTTCCGGAGCAAAAGTATAGAGAATGTTCCCGCCCGGCAGCGGCTGCGCATCATGGCCCCTGCCATTCGGAACCCGCAAATACTCCTTGCCGCTCGGCCAATCCATCACCACTACCTCTCCCTTCAGACCGTGGTCGGAGATCAGAATCCGGCGCTGCGGAGCGCTCGGCTTCAGATACTTATCGAACCATTCGAACAACCGCTTTTCGGCCTGCTCGGCGTCCGCCCCTTTGAACCCGTGGCCAGCGTCCCGC
>JANODS010001627.1:0-3783 GCA_031412835.1 Acidobacteriota bacterium
AGGAAGAACGGGTATGAGGCCGAACAGCAACATGCTGTAGGCAGCAAAGTAAATTCCGAGTGCAGGTCGAAACTCATCCACCATCCAGAGGATCCAACCACCGCTGGAATCTTTCCGTGATTTCGCCTGCCGTTCCACGGATCGACTTCGCTGCCTACAGCAGGTTGCTGTTCGACATTAAGCCTGCTCTTCCTCGCCCCAAGCCCTCCATCCCTCACCTCCGCCCACTCACCTCCAGTCAACAAGACCCTTCCCATGCCCCTCACCTCTGGCGAAAGAATCGGTCCGTATGAAATCCTCGGCCCTTTGGGAGCCGGCGGAATGGGCGAAGTTTACCGCGCCCGCGACACTAAATTAAATCGCGATGTAGCCATCAAGGTTCTTCCCGCCGCCCTCGCCAGCGACGCCGATTACCTCGCCCGCTTCCAACGCGAAGCTCAGGCACTGGCAGCTCTCCACCATCCCAACATCGCCACGATCTTCGGCCTCGAGCAAAACGCCATCGTCATGGAGCTGGTAGAAGGGCAGACTCTCAAAGGCCCCATTCCGCTATCAGAAGCGCTGCACCTCGCCAAGCAGATCGCCGAGGCCCTCGAGGCCGCTCATGACAAAAACATAGTCCATCGCGATTTGAAACCCGGCAACATCATCGTCACCCCGGATGGCGTCGTCAAGGTCCTCGACTTCGGCCTCGCCAAAACCGCCGCAAAGTCCGCCGTCCCGCCCACCGCCAACTCCCCTACCCTCAGCATGCGCCCCACCGATGCCGGCCTCATTCTCGGTACCGCCAGCTACATGAGCCCCGAACAAGCCTCCGGTCAGTCGGTCGACCGCCGCGCCGATATCTGGAGCTTTGGCGTCGTCCTCCACGAGTTACTCACCGGCAAGCGCCTCTTCAACGGGGAAACCATCTCCCATACACTAGCTGACGTCCTCCGCACCCCCGTTGATTTCGACCTCCTCCCCACCGAAACCCCACGCGGCATCCGCGATCTGCTGAAGCGCTGCCTCGATCGCGACGTAAAAGCGCGTCTACGCGATATCGGCGAAGCCCGAGTGGCCATCCAAACCTATCTCGCCAACCCGGTCGAAGAAACAGAACCTTCGCGGGCCCGCCCCTCTTCTCGGCAGTGGGTCGCCACTTCGGCCATGGCGCTCGCGTTGGCCTCGCTCGCCTTCCTGCATTTCCTCCAAAAGCCTCCCCCCCTGCCCGTGATCAGTTCGACCCTCCTCGCTCCGGACGCTGCTGAGTTCGACTTCAACGCGCCTTTCGGCATGCCCGCGATCTCACCCGATGGCACACGCCTTGTCTTTGCCGCCAAAACCAAGGACAGCAAAACCCAACTTTGGCTGAGACGCCTGGACTCCACAACCGCACAGCCCTTACCCGACACCGAAAACGCGGCCACCCCGTTCTGGTCGCCCGACAGCCAGTGGATCGCCTTTGGCCAGGAAAACAAACTGAAAAAAATCGACATCCGCGGCGGGGCGTCCGTGGCGATTACCGATCTGTCGAACGCACTTCGCGGAGGAAGCTGGAACTCAGCCGGCATCATCGTCTTCGGACTCAACAGCACCGGCACGATTTGGCAAGTCGCCGCATCGGGCGGCAAAGCCACCCTGCTCATCGACAAAGGAACCCACGGCGGAGCCCAACGCCATCCTTGGTTCCTGCCCGACGGCCGCCACTTTCTCTTTAGCCAATCCACCGTGGAAGGCAACCTCGTTCTCGTTGGGTCGCTTGATGAGCCCGGGAAGCCCGGCCGCGTAGTAGCCCAAGCCAATGGACCCGCCGTGTTCGCCCAAGGCTTTCTGCTCTATCTTCGCGATGACACCCTGGTCGCTCAGCCTTTTGATACCACTCGTCTCGAAACCACCGGCGATGCGGTGCAGCTCGCCGAAGGGATTCCCACTTACTCAACTGGATCCCGCATCGCCGCATTTGCCGCCTCACCCCAAGGCCTGTTGCTGCACCAAGGGGGCGGTACCTTCGGTCGATCCCGCTTGGTGTGGAAGGATCGGCAGGGCAAAACACTAAGTACCTTTGGAGAGATCGCAGGCGAAATCCGCGGGGTTGCCTGGTCGCCCGACCAGAAGCGAGTGGCCGTGCATATTCGCGATCGAGCCGACTCCGAGGACCTCTGGATCTACGACGATGCCCGCGGCCTCCCCACCCGCTTCACCTTCGACCCCAAACGCGACCGCGAAGAAGTCTGGTCGCCCGACGGCACAATCATCTACTTCACCTCTAACAGAAAGGGACCCGCCCAGGATCTCTACCGCAAAGCTTCCAATGGCTCCGGCGCGGACGAACTGCTCTTTGGCGACGGCAAGAACAAAACCGCCAACAGCGTTTCTCCAGATGGGAAATGGCTGCTCTACACCAATCAGTCAGGAGACGAAACCAGACAGGACCTGTTGGCCCTACCCTTAACCGCACTCGCGCAAGGAAAGCCCGAACCGAGAAAAATAGTCGCCGGTGTTTTTGGTGAGCAAAATGGGCAATTTTCGCCGGATGGCCAATGGATCGCCTACATCTCCGATGAAGTCTCGGTCGATACCTCTCGCCGGAGCGTCTATGTCCAGCCATTTTCCGGCACCGGCGGTAAAAAGCAAATTTCAGCCGGTTCCAACGCGTCGGACGATGCCGACTTTCCCCGTTGGCGACGCGACGGCAAAGAGATCTTCTTCGCCACGCGAAACGGAAATCTGATGGCTGCCGAAGTTTCGATTCGAAATGGCACCATCGAGATCGGCAAGGTGCAGAAACTGTTCGACGGCATCATCATGACCCGTTACATTACCTATGACGTTTCCGCCGACGGCCAACGCTTTCTCGTCGTCGACGACGGCCCGAAACCCACCCGCCCACTCACCCTAGTCCAAAACTGGGCCGCGGGACTAAAACATTAGTCGCTATCCCGCAGCCGCGGATAAAACTGCACGAACGTGTTATCCACCGTCCCATGCTTGGCATGGCAATCATGGCAGGCCGATTTCGGAAACGCCTTCGCCTGGGCCAACGGTTTCCCGTTACTGAAAAACGTATAGTAAGCCCAAACCTCATCCACCGCCCGGCGGTCTTTCACCGCCACTTCAATCCCGACATATTTCCCTTCAAAGCTACCCGTTTTCGCGGGCTCCGCCTGCGTCGCCGCTTCGTAGATCTCCATCACCAGCATCGTCTTATCCGGAAACTTCCCAGTGGCTTTATAGGCCCGAAACGCCTCGGGAGTAATGTAGATATTCTTAAACTGCTTCGCATCGGTCGGCTTCCCCTCCGAGTACCCAATCCCCAGATTTGAGCCCACAAAAACCCAGTCGCGATACCCCTGCGGGATCTTCATCACGGCCTTCGAAACGTATTGCGGTTCGGCGGCGCCAAGGGCTACCGCGAAGAGAACAAAGAGGAGAGTTCGCACATGAATATTCTATCGCCATCTACGCCGGTCCATCTTGCGCCGAACCAGATAAATCGCGCCGTCATCCAACGTGCCGCGGTGAGTGCTCACTGTCTCGTAATTCGCTTCGAGATAGTCGTATAAAACCGAAAATCGAAGCCGCATGTCCCGCGTGAACGAATACAACACCCACACCTTCGGCGATCCCACTTCCACTCGATGCAGCTCCTCAACCGACCGGATCGCCTCCAGATCAGGGGCATAGAACATTTCATAAACTCCCCCCGCCATCCCCGCGCCCGCGATCTTCTCACTCGGCAAAGCCGCCTGCCGGACGGCGGCCAACGCCCCGGAGTAGTCCTGCTTCGGAAACCGGTATAGC
>JANODS010001628.1:0-2859 GCA_031412835.1 Acidobacteriota bacterium
GCTTCACGGCCGCCGGCCACCGCTACCAGATCGCCGACAAAAAGCTCCTCTTCCCCGGCGGCTCCGCAACCATAGACTATTTCATCGGCTCCAACGCCGCCGGCCGTACCTACCTCCGCGAGAGCGAAGGCTATCTGTTTGAACTGCCCGTCACCTGGTACGCCCAAAAGCAAGCCTGGGACGCCTCCCCCGGCTACGAAGATCATAAAGAAGTGCATCTCACCCGCGCCGTCGAAACCAGTTGCCTGCAATGCCACTCGAGCCGCGTCCGCCCCGTCCTCGGCACTCAGAACCGTTTCGGCGATCCACCCTTCCTCGAAAACGGCGTCGCCTGTGAACGGTGCCACGGCCCTGGCAGCGAGCACGCCAACCACCCAACCAAAAGCAGCATCGTCAACCCCGCCCGGCTCGCTCCTGATCGCCGCGACGCCGTCTGCAGCCAGTGCCATCTCACCGGCGAAGCCCGCATCGAACGTCCCGGCCGCAAGTTCGCCGAATTCCGCGCCGGTGATCGGCTCTCGGACTTTGTCACCTATTTCGTCTCGAAATTGGGCCGCAAGGACCTAAAGGTAACCAGCCACGTCGAAAAACTCGCCGCCAGCGCCTGCAAAACCGCCTCCGGCGACCAGCTTTGGTGCGGCACCTGCCACGACCCCCACACGAACGCAGACAACTCCCAACCCGCCTGCCAAGGCTGCCATCAAACGGCCCATCGCCAGCAGGAACGCTGCGTCACCTGCCACATGCCCCGCGCAAAAGCCGTCGACGCCAACCACGGGGTAATGACCGACCACAGCATCCCTAAAAAGCCGACTCGCGAGCCCCAGCCCAAGCTGGAATCGCTCATCCCGTTCCTCGGCCTCGCCGACGACCGTGCCCTCGGTCTGGCCTACGCCGAACTCGGCGACCAGCGAGCCAAAGACTATCTCCAGCAAGCCGTCCCCCAGGATTGGCCCGTCCAACTCCGTCTCGCCGTCCTGGAGCCAGACTCCGCCCGCGCCGCCCGACTCTACGAATCCGTCCTCCGCTCGAACCCTTACGAAACGGTCGCCCTCGTGAACCTGGGTACCCATTTAGCCCGCCAAGGCCGCAACCAAGAAGCGGGCCGCCTCTGGGACCGCGCCCTCCTCGCCAACCCGGCGCTCGAAGAAGCGGTGCTGAATCTCACCCAGATCCGCCCCGCCCCAGACGCCCGTCTTCTCCTCCAAAAATACCTCGAACTCAACCCCGTCTCCCGCAAAGCGCTCAGCCGCTTGGCCGAGCTTCGCAAAACCAAGTAAACAATTTGGACCTCAGTTTTCGGTATTGAGCCCGCTGACCGCGGAGGCGGATGACGCTACGCTGATCGGCGGCGCGAACGGAGAATTGCCGCAACGCCGAATCGCGCCCGCGCACCCAATTGCCTCTGGCGGACAGCCAATCACTGATATACTCCTCAAGGCCGTCACCAACTCTCCATGAAACTTCTCTACCTCACTCTCTTCGCCTTGGCCGCCCTCGCTCAATCGGACCGTGGCACCATTTCCGGCACGGTCTCGGATCCCGCCGGAGCCCTCATCCCCAACGCGACCGTCACCGTTGTCAACCAAGCCACCGGCGTAAAACTCGCCCTCGCCACCACCCAAACCGGCAACTTCTCCGCCCCCTACCTCAACGCCGGACTCTATGAAGTCACCGTCGAAGTCCAAGGCTTCCGCAAGTCGGTGCAGAAGAACGTCCGCGTCCAGGTCGCTCAATCCTCCTCCCTCGATATCACCCTTCAAATCGGGTCCGCCGCCGAATCCATCTCCGTCACCGCGGAATCCCCGCTCCTCAATACCGATAGCGCCGCCTCTTCGACCACCATTAATCGCGAGCAGCTCAATCAACTCCCCCTCAACTTCGCCATCGGCCAGGGTGCCATCCGCAACCCTCTCAGCTTCACCCAACTGACTCCCGGTGCCTCCATCAACGGCTGGAACAATATTAAGGTCAACGGCGCTCCCGCCGGCACATTCAAAATCATCTTCGAAGGGCAGGATTCGACCAGCTCTCTCGACGGTCGCGTCTCCGACGAGTCCCAACCCTCCGTCGAAGCTGTCGAAGAGTTCACCCTCCAAACCTCCAACTACTCCGCTGAGTTCGGCCAAGTCGGCGGCGGCCTGTTCAACTTCACCTCCCGCTCCGGCACCAATCAGTACCACGCCTCGGCCTATGATTACTTCGTCAACGAAGCCTTCAACGCCGGCATCCCCTTCACGAACAATGGCAACAACGGACTCGTCCGCCCCCGGGCCCGCCGCAACAACTTCGGCGGAACCTTTGGCGGTGCCCTTACCATCCCCAAACTCTACAACGGCCAGAACAGAACTTTCTTCTTTCTCAATTATGAGAAATACCTAAACAAAGAAGGCAAATTCGACGGCTATGGCACCGTCCCCACCGACGCCTACCGGAACGGCGACTTCTCCGCCGCCCTCACCGGACGCAACCTCGGCACCGACGGCTTGGGCCGCCCCATCCTCGAAAACACGATCTATGACCCCCGGACCAGCCGCACCGGCCCCGACGGACGGATCTATCGCGACCCGTTCCCCGGCAACATCATTCCCACCGCTCTGCTCGATCCGGTCGCCCTCAAGATCCAGGCACTCATCCCCAAAGCCAGCCTCGCCGGCACCATCAACAACTTCGAACGCCGCTACAACTTCCGCAAAATCCAGGACATCCCGAGCGTCAAGATCGACCACAACTTTACCGGCTCCACCCGCGTCAGTATGTACTATTCGATCCAACGCACCGACAAGGACAATGGTCAGGAAGGGCTGCCCGACCCCATCAGCGCCCGTCGCGATCAGAATACGTGGTTGTTCTCGGTGC
>JANODS010001629.1:0-17437 GCA_031412835.1 Acidobacteriota bacterium
GCGAAAGCCATCTCGTATTGCGCAATCCGGGTGGATATTTCCGGGTCGCCCGACTCGGCCAGATTCTTTTGATTCAGTTCGGCCAAGGTATCGAGATAGGCCCGCCGATCACTTCGATCGAAGCCAGCCGGATCCTGTAAGTACAGCACCGGTGAACCGACACTGCGAAACTTGACGCCTTGATAGCGCGAAGGCAAGAAGCCCGCTCCCCACAGGCGATCGTAGAGCGGTTGGCCGCCGCCCCCGGCGCCGGGCGAGATCAGGACGATGAAGCCGGGGAGGTTTTTAGATTCGCTGCCCAAACCGTAGCTGACCCAACTGCCGATGCTCGGTCGCCCGGCGATTTGCGAGCCGGTCTGGAGAAAGGTCACGGCAGGGTCGTGGTTGATCGCTTCGGTATGCAGGCTCCGGACCACGGTGAGTTGGTCGATAATCTTCGCCGTGTGCGGCAGCAAATCGCTAACCCAAGTTCCATTTTTGCCGTGCTGTTGAAACCCGAACTTAGAGGGAACGACGGGAAAACTCGCCTGTTGCCCGGACATTCCCGTCAACCGTTGGCCGTTCCGGATTGAAGCGGGAAGCTCCGACTTATAGATATCTTTCAGCTTTGGCTTGTAATCAAACGTTTCTAACTGCGACGGAGCTCCAGATTGAAACAGGTAGATCACCCGCTTCGCCTTGGGTTCGTGATGATATGGGGCCGCGGCGTTCAAATGATGGAAGGCAGCCAGGCCGGCGGTTGAGGAGGCGAGGAGTTGTCGGCGAGTCATGGCTTAATCCTTGGTAATCGTCTCATCGAGGTTGAGCAACAAGCTGGCCACGGTAGTCCAAGCCGCCAGTTCCGGGGGCGGAATTGACTTATCGCGCGGACTGTCGCCTTGGTTCAAGTAGGCTTCCGCATCGGTCGGTTTCGCTTCAAACCGCGTTCGAAAGCGATGAAGCGCAGTCTGTAGGGTTGCGATCTCGTCGGACCTGCTGGGGCGTGCCAGCACCGCCATCACGGCGAAGTCGAGTCGGTCCCGGTCATTGGCTCCCCCTTCGCGCAGCACCCGTTCAGCCAACTTCCGCGAGGCCTCAAGATAGGCCACGTCGTTCATCAGATTCAACGCTTGGAGCGGGGTATTCGTCCGACTCTCCCGAACGCTGCATACTTCGCGCGTCGCAGCGTCGAAGTTGATCATACTCGGAGGAGCAATCGTTCGTTTCCAGTAAGTATAGAGACTCCGGCGATAGAGCCCCTCGCCCTTATCGGGCTTGTAACCGGCACCGCCGGCTAACTCCTGCCACAATCCTTCTGGCTGATACGGCTTCACGCTCGGCCCACCAATTTTATTTACTAACAAACCGGAAACGGACAACGCCTGGTCGCGAATGAATGGTGCCGCGAGCCGCAATCGTGGTCCCCGCGCCAACCAACGATTCTCTGGATCCTTCGCCAAAAGCTCCGGCGACGCTGTCGAAGCCCGCCGGTAAGCCGCGCTCGAAACGATTAACCGCTCCATATGCTGCAAGTCCCAACCGGACTCCATAAACTCCACGGCCAACCAATCGAGTAACTCCATATGCGAGGGCCATTCGCCTTGCGAGCCGAAATCATCCACCGTTTTTACGAGACCGATGCCGAAGAAGTTTTGCCAGAGTCGGTTGACTTGTACGCGGGCCGTCAAGGGGTTATCGCGACTAACGAGCCACTGCGCCAAACCAAGCCGGTTGGCAGGCGCGCCGCTCGGCAGCGGTGGCAGGGATCCCGGCACCGCGGCTTCTACCTTTGCCCCTCGCTGATCGTAGGCTCCTCGGTTTAAGAGGAAGGCGTCCTTCGCTGGCCCCTCTTCCATCACCATCACCGTTGGCACTTGCGCAAGATACTGGTCGTATGCCTGGACAGCCGCCAGTCCGGCTTCCCGCAGTGCGGAAAGCCGCGCCGGTAGATACTGTTGCTCGAACGCTAAGGAGAGCTTCGCGTGCTCGGCCGGGCTGCGCTGCCTACGCCTGGCCAACACGGCCAGATTATCGCGGACGGCCAACGTCGCCGCCTCGCCGCTCGTCAGGGCCCGCTTCCAAACCCGAACCTGATTGATTCCGCCTTGATAGGTCAATCCGGCCCCAGCGCCAATGCGGAAGGGAACCTTGTTATCCACCGGCCAAAGGTTTTGATCAAATATGACGTTCAGCGGCTGGTCGACACCATCCACGTAAAGATGGATGCCCTTGGCGTACATCCCGCCATCGTAAGTTACCGAAACATGCTGCCACTCGTTCAGCCGCAGAGGCGCTTTCGTCTCCACGCGCACACCGAGATCAGACCATCGAAAGGTATAGTGAAACCGTAACTTTCCTTCTACGAGATATAACCCGTACCCGGTTCCTTCCCAATGATTTTCCGCCCGCGACAGAATGGCGCCCTTCGGCTGCTCTGGCTTAATCCACGCCGCTAGCGTGAAGGGGTTCCGATGATTGAACTTACCCACATCCTGGCCGAGGTCAATCGGTTCAGTGAAGGCCGCGATGTCCTTTTCGAGCACCAAGCTTTCGCGGGGTACCCAATCCACGGCGGGCGGTTTCCACTTTCGAAACTCCCGATCGCGGGCCTTCGACTCGTTCCGCCACCGAGCCGCAGCCGCCTGCCGAGCGCCGTCTAGGCGAGCTAACTCGACTTCCTGCGGCGGAGTCGGTGCCTTGATGAATGGCTTCTCGTTCCCAAAGTTATAGACAAAGCCGCGTTCGTCCGGGATGTTGTTGAAGTACGCGAATAATTGATAGAAGTCTCGTTGCTTAATCGGATCGTACTTATGGTCGTGACACCTGGCACAACCCACTGTTAGTCCGAGCCAAACGTTACTCGTCGTCTCGACACGGTCCGCGACATACTCCACGCGAAACTCTTCATCGACAATTCCGCCTTCGGCCGACGTTCGATGGTTTCGATGAAACCCCGTCGCGATGCGCTGGGCCAGGGTCGCGTTGGGACGCAGGTCTCCGGCGATTTGGTCGATGGTGAACTCGTCAAAGCGCTGGTTCTTGGCAAAAGCATCGATCACCCAATCGCGCCAGCGGGACATGTCGCGCACGCCGTCCGATTGGTATCCATTGGTATCCGAATAGCGGGCGTAGTCGAGCCAGCGAATCGCCTGCCGCTCGGCATGAGCAGGGCTGGCGAGAAGGCGGTCGACCACCTTCGCATAGGCTGCGACAGAGTCATCGGCCAGGAACTCTCGAACCTCAGTGGGCGTCGGCGGCAGACCGGTGAGGTCCAAGGTGACCCGCCGCAGCAGCGTGGCTTTACCGGCTGGAGGATTTGGCCGCAAGCTCTCCTTAACTAACCGGGCGTCGAGAAACGAGTCGATCGTCGCCGCCCGGCCAGGGCGCTTCGGCGGCACAAATGACCAATGGTTTTCCCAGCGGGCACCGGTCGCAATCCAGCGGCGCAGGGTTTCAATATCGCGATCTGGCAGCTTGTCGTGTCCGCCATACTGTGGCGGCATTCGCAGCGCCTTGTTCGTAGAACTGACCCGCAAAAACACGCCCGACTGATCTGGCTGGCCAGGCACGATGCCGCGTCGCCCCTTGCCCAAATCCTTCTTGGCTTCGGCCTCACTGTCCAGTCGCAGCGGGCTCTTCCGGTTTCCCGCGTCCGGGCCATGGCAGGCGAAACAACGGTCCGACAGGATTGGCCGAATGTCGCGATTAAACTCTAAAGGCTGCTCCGCGGCGGCCACAGGAAAGGCCAGCAGGGACCACAGCAGAAGACGATGCATACGTCTTTGTTGTATCACCTCTTCGCGGCACTGAACAGATCCGGCTTGGTCGCCGCCAGAATATTCAGCAAGTCTCGGCGCACCGTCGGCGTCAAGTGCCGATGCTGTGGCTCGGCGACACGACCGTCAAGAATGCTCCGTAACCGCTCCACCGCCGAATCCCGCAGCGGCGGGGGCAGTTGGTTGAAGGCTTCGTTGTAGATCATGTAGCTGAGCGGATAGCGGAAGATTCTCGTTCGTAAATCGAACTGGCGAAGAGAACGTCCCCGCGGGTCGCGCGGGCCCTGGGCGGCGAAGGTTTCAGTAAACCGCGAAGAACCTGAAATCGGGTTCGGCAACGGCGCTTCCTCGACGAAGAGCAGATAGTCCACCAACTCCTCGGCGGCCTGACGAATGCGCCGGAGGGTCGACTCGCTGCGGTAACCGGCCGGGTCCTTGAAAATCTCGTTCATTGCGTCTTGATGATGCAGCGCGTGGCGAATCTCAAACCCGGCTCGAGTGAGCAGGTTAGTCATGTGGGTTTGATGTTCCAACACGAGCAACGCGACCACGTCGCTATGCGGAGTCAAGTACTGATCGGGGTCAAAACGATTGGGGATCGGCACCAGTTCCGCGCTGTCCCGATTCTTCGTCACCGAGTTACCCATATGCTTCATGGCCCCGGTATCACCAGTCACATACCAGCCGCCCCACCGCTCCTTGAAGTCACTGCGGTGATCACTGATGTAAGTGCCGTGCTGAAACGCCGGCATGCCGCTATGTTCGGCGGAAACGCTGCGGACCACGATTCCGGGAATGCCCAAAGTCGCCGACGACTGATGGCACTGCAAGCATGCATCCCGGCGCTCCAACCGCGGAACCCCGATCTCGTCCTGATCGAGCGAATAGAAGATGACGCCTTGCTTAGGGTCCTGCACCGCCAACTCCACCACGTCGCCGCCCTGCACATAACCCACCGAGAGCGTGTCGTTATAGTACAGCGCCCGGGGCGTACGCGGCGCGATCCGCGGTGCCTGGAAGCTGGTTTTCGAAAACACCAGAACCTGCGAATCCCGCGAAACCTGTAACTCTTTCAACACCGAGGGCAGGTAGCCAAACTGAGGGTCAAAGGCTAACTTAGTCTGGCCGGAAGCCAACCGCCGATTCAGCCGAACCGCGGGATTGTCCACCGGGCCCTTGTAGTAGTTAATCGCCGGATGCTCCAGCGGAGCAACAAACGATCCACCAAGTCCGAAAAGTGTAAGTCCAACTAATTTAGAGAGCCACATTGATCAGGGAACCCGTCTGTTCGATTGGGCAGAGCGGGCGCACCGGCCCCGTGCTCTGTAGCAATTCGCCCAAGGTCGTATACCGAAAGGCGTTTTCGGTCTCTCGAATCGCGTCGTCCAAGCGCCGATGGAGCGGGCATAGGTTTGACCCATGACCAGACAAGCCCAGCGGACATCGCTCGATCCGCTTGATTGGATCGACGGCGTTGATAACGTCCAGAAGCGAAAGTTTCTCCGGCGCCTGCTCCAATTGATAGCCGCCGTGCCGCCCTCGAATCGCCCTCACCACGCCCGCCCGGCACAACGCCTGCATCACTTTTGCCAAATAATCGTTTGGCATTTTCGTGCGTTCGGCAATCTTCTGGACGGCATGCGGACGCTCCCAGTCTTCGGCCAAGGCCGCGACCGCTCGAAGTGCGTACTCTACCGTGTGCGAGAACATCCGCCCTCAGATTAACTCAATCGGACATCTTTGTCCAGCTTAATCGCCGAGCTTAAAAGTTGATACCGTATTGTCCATGCGTAAATTCGTAATTTCACTGGCGGTGTTGGCAATGACGATCCCCGCGGGCGCCCAGCTCGCCACGAAGAAGGCCTTGACTTTGGCGGCGGCCAAGACGATTGCGGCGGCGGCGGAAGTCGAAGCCAAGAAGAACAATTGGAACGTCGTCATCAGCATTGTCGACGATGGGGCCAACCTGCTCTATCTTCAGCGCATGGACGGTACCCAGATCGGCAGCACTGACATCGCTCAGATGAAGGCCCGCACCGCGATCCGGATGAAGCGGCCGACGAAAGTGCTGGAAGATACCGTGCTGGGCGGCCGCAACACAATGCTCAAACTGCCGGACGTTCTGCCTGTCGAAGGCGGCCTACCGCTCACGATCGACGGCGGGATGATCGGCGCAATCGGCGTCAGCGGGGTCACATCCGCGCAGGACGGTCAAATCGCGGCGGCCGGCGCGAAGGCCTTGGAAGGGATGAAGTAGCTATTTCGTCAGCGTCGCGCGGCGGTTCATCCCTTTGAACGGGAACCGCCGCGTTAGCTCCGCGAAATTCACCGTCAGGCCTAGTCCGGGCCCGGGGGGCAGGCTTACCGCGCCATCCCTGGGCACCGGATAGGTGCCGCCGCAAACTTCCTGATAGAGCGAATCATCGTCGCCCTCCCACTCTTCCAGGAAGAAGTTTCGACATCCCGCCATGGCATGGAGGGATGCCACATGCCCGACCGGCCCGCTGCACTGGTGCGGCGCGATCTCGACGCCAAACGTCTCCGCCAATTGGGCGATCTTGCGAATCTCCGTGATGCCGCCCGCGTGCATCACGTCGGGCTGCACAATCGCCGCGCCCTTGTGCTCCAACAGTTGCCGGAACTCCGACCGGAGCAGCAGCCCTTCGCCGGTCGCTATTGGAATCGGCGACTGCGCCGCCACTTGGCCGAGCATCGCGGGGTTCTCGCGCAAGGTCGGTTCTTCGAGGAACATCGGCTTTAACGGCACCAAGGCCCGGGCAAGCTCGATCGTCGTCCGGAGGTTGAACGTTTCCGCCAGTTCCAGGCCGATCTCTAATTGGCTACCCACCGCCACCCGCACCGCCTCCACTTCGGCCACCGTCTGCGCGATTCGGGTCCTGTCATCGCCTGCCAACGGCACTGTCCATTTCACGGCACGCCATCCGCGACGCCGCGTTTCGACGGCCCATTCGCGGAACGCTTGCGGCGTCCGTTCCTTCAGCGACGCCGACCAATGCGTGTAGTAGAGCGGTAGCGGATTGTGGATCGCCCCGCCCAGCAGCCGCGCCACCGGCACGCCGAGCCGTTTGCCTTCCAGGTCCCACAGGGCGATATCGACAGCCGAAAGCGCCGTCAACTCCGCCGCCCCATGGCGCCAGCGCGACAGGCCATAGTAGTTCCGATTCCAATGCTGCTCGGCACCTTGCGGATCCAATCCCACCATCGTTGGCTCCAGCCAACGCAGCGCCGCCTCGGCCAGATCCGCACGCGTTTCCAGCGTCGCTTCGCCAATTCCAGTCAGCCCCGAATCAGTATGAATGACCAGAAACACGAGGTCCCGCCAGCGCACCGTGCACTTATGAATTTCGAATTTCGTGATTTTGCAAGGTGTCGGCGCACCGAAGGCAGCTATGGACGGAAGAGTGAGAAGATGGCGACGCGAAAGGAACATCCCCGCATCATATCCGGTCGTGATACCGTCGCATCATGTACCTCCGTCTCGCTACTTTGCTCCTCGGCCTAGGAGGGCTTCTCCTTGCCGCCGACGTCACCGGCAAATGGACCTTCACCGTCGAAACCGGCGCGGGCACTGGCTCCCCCACTTTTGAACTTGTTCAAAAAGGAACCGTCCTTACCGGTACCTACGAAGGCGTCGTCGGTAAGGCCCCGCTGAAAGGCACCGTCGAAGGCAACAAAATCGAGTTCGTAGTCACCGCCAGCCAAGGCGAACTGAAGTATTCGGGCACCATCGAGAACGCGACCCAAATGAGCGGAAAAGCCGACTATCCCGAAATCGGCGACGCAACGTGGAAAGCCACCAAGGACAAATGAACCCCGAAGAACGCCACCTCCGCATCCAACTCGCGGCCGCCTACCGCATCGTCGACCACTTTGGCTGGAGCGAACTCATTTGGACGCATAATACCGTCCGCGTTCCCGGCCCCGAACACCACTTCCTCATCAACCCGTACGGCCTCCGCTTCGACGAGGTGACGGCCTCGAACCTCGTGAAGGTGGACCTGCACGGCAACATCATCGGCGACCCGGACCAGGAGATCAACCCCGCCGGTTTTGTCATCCACAGCGCCATCCACATGGCTCGCCCCGACGTTCGCTGCGTGATGCACACGCACACCACCGCGGGTATGGCCGTCGCCGCGCTGGCCGATGGTTTGCTGCCGATTAGCATGTACGCCCTCGGCTACTTCGACCGGGTTGCCTATCACGATTTCGAAGGGCCCAGCCTGGATCTTGACGAGCGGGAGCGCCTCGCCGCCAACCTCGGCTCGAAGAACGTTTTAATCATGAAGACGCACGGTTTGCTCGCGTGCGGCGCTTCAGTCGCTCAGGCCTTTGTCCGCCTCTTCCGGCTGGAACGGGCTTGCCAAGTGCAGCTTGCGGCCCAGGCCACCGGCGCGAAACTTGCCATCCCTTCCCGCGATGTCTGCGAACTCAGCGCCCAACGCAGCGACGAATTTCTGGTGGCCGTAGGCGACACCGGCTACAGCAAAAACCCTAACCCCGAGTTCGCCGCCATGGTGCGGCTCATGGACCAAAAGGATCCATCGTATAGACTGTGAAGACCATGAAATTCCTATTGCTCGTTTTGCTCGCCCTGCCGCTGGCCGCCGCCGATAAACGCGAGGCCGAAGTCGACGCCGTGATGACCCAATTAGCCAATGTGCTGCAAAAGCCTGACGCCGCGGCTCTCGGCAAGCTACTCGGCGACCACCTCGTCTATAGTCACTCGAACGGCCGCCTGGAAAACAAGAGTGAGGTTATCGACTCCCTGACCGGAAAGAAAACCTCCGTTTACAGTTCGGTGATCCTCGGGAAGGATCGGCAGGTTACCTTCTACGGCGACACCGCCCTCGTTCGTCAGGAGACCACCATGCGGCTCCTCGGTGCCGACCCCCGGACGCTCACGTTGAACATCCTTTACGTTTGGGCAAAGGGCAAGAACGGCTGGCAACTCGTTGGCCGCCAAGCCACTCGTTTGGCCGAAGTTAAGGGCTGATTCGCCGCAAGCGGATGTTCCGCAGCGCCATCGCGGTATGGTGATGCTGAATCGTGATGGGCCCTTCCGGAGGGCCCGATTCAGATTCGTACTCGACGACTTTCACCCCGTTCAGCCAGTGCTCCCGATGCCGCCCCTGCACGAGAATGCGGCTTTCGTTGAACTCGCCCAGCGGCTTCAGCACTGCGCCGTGCGGAGCGATTTGGTTATACAGGGCTCCACTTCGCTGTACGGGGAATTTGATCGCGCCGGGGTCGCCCCCATCGTCGGCCAGTTGATATTCGTGTCCGATGCCGTCGGAGCCAAGGTCGCCGTTCATAAGATAAAACAGGTGGTACTTGATCCCGGAGTTCCCCTTCGCGGCCGTCCGCCATTCGAACCGCAGTTCGAACGAACGAAACGTGTCGCGTGTTTGCAGGCTGCGTCCATTCTTCCCCGGCACGGTTTGCAGCAAGCCATCCTCCACCTTCCAAGTCTTCGGAAACGGCTTGCCGCCGACTTCGAGCAAGCCTTCGGTGGAATGGCCGTCGAACAGGGTAACCCACCCATCGGCCCCGGCAGGATCGTGCTTCGCCGAAGGCTCAACGCCAATATAGGGCACCTCAAATCGCAGACTATGAAAGCGCAGGCTCATCACCTGCCATCGTCCTTCGCGCCGCACGAACGTAGCGTAGAGCCTACCCGCGTGATCTCCACCCGGAAGCTGAATCGTGCGAAAGAACCCATCCGCCATCGTCACATCGTCGGTGGCCGCGCGCAGGACTCGCGCCAGCGCGGTCACCTCGAACTTCCCCTTGTTCGCCCCGCACACCTCGGCTCGGGGTCGTAGCCGACCGACGAACTCCGGGCTCATATTGTGACCTAACGCGCTGAAGTCTTTCGTCACCACGGCCCGCACCGCCGCTTCGTCGCAGTCGTTAACGCCCACCAGATACCGCCGCAGGGCATCCTGCATCGCGGCCTGATCCGTCGCCGGCGGTTCGGCCGCTCGGACGACCAAAGCGAACGCCATCAGCAAGCCCAGCAGCCTCATCGCCGACTCCCCGCCCACTCAATCGCCTGCCGCACCAACTGCCGATAGTTCGCATCCTGATGAGACTGGCGGCCATGCCCGATCTGCACAAATACCACCCGGCTCTTCTCAAATGGGCTCACCCAAACAAGCGGTCCGTCCGACGTTTTCTCCGTCGTCGAAGCCAGCACGTTCACCTTGTCAGAAATCCACATTCCCTTGTAGGTCTCATCAAAAACCGTGAAGTCCTTCAACCCCGCGGTCACCGGATGCGCCCCGGTAATCTTCACCGGAATCGTCACATCATGCTTGAAAGTCGACGTCGGCAGATACCGTCCGCCCGCCACGTTTTCATACCACCAAGGCCAATCCACGTACCCACAAATCGCGTGATGCAAAATCACAATCCCCTTGCCTGACTCGGCAAACGTCCGCAGCCGATCCCGTTGCTCCGGCGTCGAAACCGTGATCATGTCGTAGAGCACCAGCACGTCCACGCGCTTCATCAGGTTGCCTTCAAATGCCCGTGGGTGTGGCTCCACCTCCACTTTAAACTCCGGCATTGCCTCGAACATCGCGTAGAACGACGGCTCATGCGGATGCCCCCCGGTCACCACCCGCACCCGCAACGGGTCCGCCGCGGCCACCGTCGCCACCCAAACCAGCATTCCAAGAATGGCTCTCATTGTTTCGGCACCAAAATCTGATCGATCCCTTCTCGAATTCCATATCGGGGTCCGAGCCGCTTATAGTCGATCCCCTGACGTCCGTTGAAGTCCCACGAAATCGCTCCGTCCTTCAACGTTAACTCGCAGAACAACCGCTGCTTCGATGCCACCCGTCCGCCGCTGTTGTCGTAGTAGCCAAACTCCCCTTCCATCAAGCGCAAGCCCGCCACATCGGCCACCGCGCCCACCGTCAAGTGCCCCAACTCCGGACGCTGAATCACCTCGGCCGGGGTCCACGTCGAGGCCCGGATCACCTCGCTCAGCGGCATCCCCAACGCCATCATCTTCGACATCAGCGTCGGCATGTCCATGAACGCGCCGTTCATGCTCGCTGTATGCAAATCCGACGAGATCGTATCGGGATAGAACCCATTCGCAATCGCCCCCGCCGCGCTCCGCAGCACGAAACTCCCACCGCCATGCCCCACATCGAAACGGACGCCGCGCTTGCGCGCCGCCAACAAGTAGGGATAAATTTTGCCCTGCTCATCCACCCACGGCACCGGTCCGCGATAGGCGTGCGTCGAGATATCGCCCGGCCGCAGATGCTCGCCCACGAGTTGATAATAGGGCCGCTGCGGCAGGAAGTAGCCGAAGTCGACCATCACCGGTACCTTCGCCAACTTCCCCGCCTCCACCGCCGCATCCACGCTCTCCCAGTCCGGTCGTTGATAGTGCGCCGACTTCACGCCCACCACCGTCTCCGGATACTTCGCCTTCAGCTTTGCAATCGCCGCCGGGTCAAAGTCTTCCTGCTCCGTCAAGTCGCTGATCATGCCGAACCCGGCGATGTTGATCATCGCCAGCACCCGCGTCTTCGCCCGATCAATCACGGTCACTTTGAAATGCTCGAAATTCCGCCACCCCGCCGACCCCGCGTCCACCATCGTGGTCACGCCGCTCCTAAAGCTAAAGCCATCCGGCGGCACGCTGTTATCGCCCGCCCACGATCCCGGATTGCTCGCCGTAAAGTAGGCATGAACATGAATGTCGATCAGCCCGGGAGTGATCAACAGCCCATTCACGTCCAGCACTTTCTTGGCCCGCCCAGCCGCAATCGACGGCTCGATCGCCGCAATCTTTCCGGACTTAATCGCCACGTCGCGCGGAGCATCTAAGCGGCTCTTCGGGTCCATCACCCGTCCGCCCTGCAACACCAGATCAAACTCCTGCGGCAAAGCCACAGCCGCGAAAACGAACCCAAGAGCCAGGACGCGAATCATCCCCGTATTGTATCCCCGGCTGACGCGACAACTACGTTAACATCGAAAACACGGCCCTCCTCCCCACTCTAATGACCTCTCTCGCCCCGTTCCTCGGCTTCCTCTCGCTCGCCATGCTCAGCTTCGCACAACCGCAACGGCTAACTTTAGCCGACGCCGAAGCCTTAGCCCTGCGCAACCACCCCGCACTCGCCTCGGCGCGTTTTACCGCGGAAGCCCAGGCCCAGGTCCCGCAACAAGTCCGCAGTGCCTTCTCGCCCCAAGTCGGCCTCGCCGTCTCCGGGGCAGCAGCTTCCGAGCGCGCCCGCATCGGCGCTGGACTGTTCACCAATCCCCTGGTCCTCAGCCGCGCCGGCTTTGGCGGTAATTTCAGCCAACTGCTCTATGATGGCGGCCGCACCAAACTCCTTACCGAAGGGGCCATCGCCCGCGCCAAGAGCGAGGCGGAAATGTCTCACGTCACGCGGGCCCAAGTCCTGCTTCAGGTCCGCCAAGCCTATTTCGCCGCCCTCCGCACCCAGGCCGTTCTTCGCATCGCCACCCCACCCGCCACCGCCCCCTCCGGCGACAAACTTCCGCCTGGCCTCGACGCCATCTCCGCCGAAATCGCCGTGGCCGAAGCCGACCTGAAGGTATTCCAAGCCCGAAACGATGCCCAAGCCGCCCTCGCCGATCTCGCCACCGCCGTCGGCCTTGCTCAGCCCGCCGATTGGCTCCTCGAGGATCCTCCCGCCCCGTCCCCACTTCTTTCCGACCGCCGATCGCTTCTGGCCCTCGCGATTCGCCATCGCCCCGAAATCGCGGCCCGCCGCCTTGAACTGGAAGCAGCTCAACGTCTGGTCGCCGCTGAAGGAAGACTCACCAAACCATCCATCTCGGGCTTCGGCGTTGCCGGAGTCGTTCCCGCCCACGTCATGGGCTATGAAAAAGATTTCTACGCCGCCACCGGCCTGACCCTCAATCTCAACTTCCTCAATGGCGGCCTATTCGCCGCGCGCCGTGAAGAGGCGGCCCTGAGAGCCCGCGCCGCCGAACAGCGACTGAAAGAACTCGAAAATCGCCTCGCCCACGACCTTTCCATCGCCTTCCTAAACGCCCAAACCGCCTTCGAACGCCTCGTGCTCTCGAACCTACTCCTCAAGCGCGCCAACCTTTCGTTCGAACTCGCTCAGGCCCGTCACGCCCGCGGCGTCAGCCCAATCAGCGAACTCAGCCAAGCCCAACTAGAAAGAGCTACCGCCGAGGTTCAACAAGCTTCCGCCCGCTACGACTACGGCTCCCAGGTAGCCGTCCTCAACTTCCAACTCGGAGCTGATTTCAATTAACAATTCGATTCATTTGAATTAATAATTACATTGAATTCACGAACATTTGTGCTACGCTAAAGGCTCTCGTAGTACTATTCCTCCCCATGGGTCCGACACTTTTCCCCGGTCCGTCCCTTCGCTTGTTTTGCTTGAACGGACGTCGGCTTCCTCGTTTAGGATCCCTTCCGCGGTGCTTCACGGGAGCCCGCCATGTCTAAGAAAATACTGATTCGCGGGGCAAGGCAGTTACTGACCCTGCGCGGCAGTTCCGCCCCCCGCCGGGGCAACGCGCTGAGCGATTTGGCCCTCATTCCCGATGGAGCCCTCCTCATTAAGGATGGACGCATCGAAACGGTCGGTCCCGGTCGGCGGCTCGAAAATCTAGCCGAATCGAAGGACGCTCAGGTGATTGAAGCCGACGGCTGCGTCGTAATGCCGGGCTTCGTCGATCCCCACACCCACCTTGTCAGCGGCCCCCCCCGCGTCAACGAATTCGAGATGCGAACTCTCGGGGCCTCCCTCGCAGAAAGCGGCGTCCTGCATGATGGACTTCACGCCCAAGTGCGTAACGTTCGCAGCCTCCCCGCGCGTCGGCTCGAACTCCAAGCCCGCAATACGCTTCATCACTGTATCCGGCACGGCACCACGACCCTGGAAGCCAAAACCGGCTACGGCCTTGACGACACCGGCGAAATGAAGTGCGTCCGGGTCCTTGAGGACCTTCAAAACTGCCCCATCACCGTTATCCCCACGTGGTTCGGTGCCCGCGCCCTCCCCCCGGAATTCGCGGACGATTCCAACGGCTACCTCCGTTTCCTCACCGAGGAAATGCTCCCTCGCATCGCCAAGCGCAAAACCATCCCGTACATCGACGCCGACCCCGCCGCCTGCGGCTTCACCCTAAACCAAACCATGCAGTTTCTGCGCGCCGCCCGTCTCGCCGGACTCAGCCCCCGGCTCCACGCCGGGCTTCACCAAGCCGACTCCAACGTCGAACTGGCCGTCGCCCTCCGTGCCGAAAGCGTCTCCCACTGCAACTACATCACGGACGATCAAGTTGGCCACCTGTGCGATTCGTCCACCGTCGCCGTTCTCCTGCCCGGCCTCGCCTATCACCTCCGCCTGGATCGTCTCCCTCCGGCCCGTCGCATGATTGACGGCGGTGCCGCCGTCGCCCTCGCCTCCGGTTACGACCCCTTGCTGAGCCCGTCCTGCAATATGCAAATGGTCGTCTCCCTCGCCTGCAACCACTTGAACATGAGCCCGGCCGAAGCGATCCACGCCGCGACTTTCAACGCCGCCGCCGCCGCTGGGTGCTCCCGGGAATCCGGCTCCCTCGAAGTCGGCAAATCGGCTGATATTCTCGTCCTGGCCGTGCCGGACTACCGCGAAATCCCCTATCATTTTGGAATGAACCTAGTTTCCACGGTCATTCGACGGGGCGAGATCGTCCACCACGAAACCGCGCCGGAGTGGCGCGTTGCCTGAGGCACCCTCTTCCCCTCTCGTCGAATGCGTCGCTAACTTCTCCGAAGGCCGAGACCTCGCCGCCATTGATGCGATAGCGAATGCCATCGCCGCCGTGCCCGGCGTCACCGTCCTCGATCAAACCGCCGACCCCGACCACCACCGCAGCGTCATCACCTTCGTCGGTGCGCCCGAAGCAATCGGGGAGGCGGCGGTCCGCGCCGTCGGCGAAGCCATTGCCCGCATCGATCTAACGACGCACGTCGGCGTCCATCCCCGCATCGGTGCCGCCGACGTCGTCCCCTTCGTGCCCTTGCGCACCATCACACTGGTCGAGTGCGCTTGGCTCGCCCAGTCCGTCGGGGCTGAAATCTGGAACCGCTTCCAAGTTCCCGTTTTTCTCTACGAGGCCGCCGCTCAATTCCCCCACCGCCGCAACCTAGCCGATGTTCGCCGCGCCGGTAGCCGTTCGCCCTTTCCCCTTCCCGATTTCGGCAACGCCGAACCTCACCGCACGGCCGGAGCCGTCGCCGTCGGTGCCCGCAAAATCCTCATCGCCTGGAACGTTTTTCTGAACGAACCCGACCTCGAAGCCGCCAAAGTGATCGCCAGCCGCATTCGACACGCCACCGGCGGCCTAGCCTGCGTCAAGGCGCTCGGCCTCTTCCTCGCCGAACGCAATCAAGCGCAGATCTCGATGAACCTCACCGATTTCGAAATCACGCCGCCGCACATCGTACTCGAGGCGATCACCCGCATCGGGGCCGAACTCGGCGTTACCGTCGCTAGTAGCGAACTGATCGGACTGATCCCCCGGGCCGCCCTAAGCCCGGACGTCGATCTAAAGATCGAGCACTTCTCGACAGATCGAATCCTCGAAAATCGGCTCCCAACCTAGAGTTCAATCAATTTCAGGTTCTTAAACTTGCGGAAGTCACGGTCAAACGTGGCCAGGGACGCCCCTTGCTCAATCGCCAGCGCCGCTAAGTAGGTATCGGACCAGCCACGCCCTCGGGTTTGACTGTCCAGGCCCACTTCTTGGAGGATTCGCCTGAATCGACGCCCCGGTTCCGGAATCACCACTTGTGGGTGCTCAATCCAACCGTCGATGATCTCCATCGCTTCGGCCAAGCTCAGTGCACGAAATGGCCCACGAGGGACCGTGGAGAGCCTAAGGAACGCCATCAAGCAATGCCATGGAATTCCGAGAAGCTCTTCCTGGTCCAAGACACTCTGCAACCATTCCGAACAACGATGGTGCTCAGCAACTTCTCGATTGTACGAGTAGAGCAAGATGTTCGTATCAAGCAGAATCACTCAGGCTTACCCCATCGCTCCTCGTCCTCAAGCGCATCGATATCCGAAATCCGAATCGGGAAGGGCAATGGAAACTCGCCCATTGAATACGTTTTTAAGACGAAGGGCACGCGAGGCTTGTTCGCCCGTCTTGCCAACCCGTCCCGCAGCAAGTCGTTCAGCTTGGTTCGGAACGGAACATTGTCTTGCCGGGCTTGGTCGCGAACCCGCTCCAGAACGTCCTCATCTAGCACGACTGTCGTTCGAATGCTCATGATGCCTAATCGTAGCATCAATGATGCGCTGCCGCCCTAGCCTCTAATCAATGGGTTATGCACCGCGATCCCAAATCGAGAAGAATCCCGATCAGCCGACCACAACTGACTCACACCATGCGCCCGACAAATCGCCGCAATCCACGCATCGTGCACCATTGGGCCAACGATGCCACTGCTCAGGAATTTCCCAAGGCTTAGGACTCTCTTCCGACGCAATCAACTTCGCAGCCGCATGGTCGCCAAGGTGAGTCCTTCCGATGCTCTCGAATCACCGACCAGTCGTGGATCAAGCTGGAATAGCGGATCCGCAATCTCAATTGTCGTCTTCATCACTCCAATTCACCGTATCAACGGGTCGCCTCAACGGGAGCCTGGCCAATGTCATTCCATGCAACATCGACCTCACAGAACACCCCGTTGCATTCAAGCAAACTTACGACTACAGTATGGTTAACAGGCGAAGTCTGTCTCGGCTTCCCCGTCTAAGTTAACTGATCAAAGTTAGGGGTTATTATGAATCTATCTTCACGTCTGCTTCGTTGCAGCATTGCGGCGTTGCTTGTGTGCTTTCTCATCCAAAGCGCACCTCTCGCCCTGGCCCAGATTTTGTACGGTGCCCTGGTCGGCACCGTAAAGGACGCTTCCGGCGCAGCCGTTCCCGGCGCAAAAATCGTCATCTCCAATAAACAAACCGGACTCGTCCGCGAAACGGTTTCCAACAACGAAGGGGGCTATAACTTCGCCACCATTCAGAATGGGACGTATGAAGTTCGCATCTCTAAGGATGGCTTCAAAGGCATCTCCAATACCACCGAGATCAACGTCAACGAGACTATCCGTATCGACGTCGCCCTGCAAATCGGTGCCGTCAGCGAGACCGTCAACGTCGAAGCCTCCAGCGCCACACTCCAAACTGATCGCGCCGAAGTCCGCTCCGAAGTCACTTCCAAGCAGTTGACCAACCTCCCCGTTCCCGTCGGCCGGAACTATCAGAACCTTCTCGTTACCATTCCCGGCTTCTCGCCGCCGCGCAACGCCCACTCGGTTCCCTCAAACCCCTCCCGCTCCCTCGAAGCCAACGTCAACGGGGCCACCCGTTCGTCGGTGAACACCCGCATCGACGGGGTCAGTTCCACCAATATCTGGCTCCCCCATATCTCGGCGTACGTCCCGTCCCTCGAAGCCATCGAGACGGTTAACGTCGTGACGAACTCCTTCTCGGCCGAACAGGGCCTCGCCGGTGGCGCTTCCATCAGCGTCCAGATCAAGTCCGGGACCAACGACCTTCACGGTTCGGCGTTCCTTTACAATACGAACAATAAGGTCATCGCCAAACCCTTCTTCCTTCCCCAGG
>JANODS010001630.1:0-2422 GCA_031412835.1 Acidobacteriota bacterium
GTTTGGCGGTGACGGCGGGTCGGCCGAGTTTCAATCCGTTCTTTGATAAGTATTTCGACACGACGCTGTTTCCTCGGTCGGCGCAGGCTCCCTTTACGCTGCGGGACTTCCCGACGCGGTTCCCGGACGTGCGGAGTCCACATTTGGAGAGCTGGGAGATTTCGGCTTACAAGGAGTTCCAATTCGCCGAGCGGGTTAAATTGCAGATCCGAACGGACTTCCAAAACGCGTTCAACTACGCCTATTTTGGTCAGTTGGCGAGCACGAACGTGACGGATCAACGGTTTGGGCAATTGAACCCGGCGCAGAATAATGCGACGCGAATTGTGGTGCTGGTGATGAAGGTGCTGTTCTAGGCGTGGTCGATGTCGCTGAGTTCTCCGGGTGGCAGGGCCATCCGGAGAGCATTCAGGACGGCGACCAAGTCGATGAATTCCTGGGCGATCGCGCCAGCGATCGGGGGCAGGTACCCCGTGGCGGCCGCGAGCATACCCACGAGGCTGAGCGCCATTCCGCCGACGGCGCATTGAAGGGCGATACGACGGAGGCGCTGGCCGATGTGGATGAGTTCGTCGACCTTCTGGAGCGAGGCTTCCAGAACGACGGCACCGGCGGCCTCGGCGGTGACGTCGCTGTGTTGGCCGAAGGCGATGCCGACCGTAGCGGCTTGCATGGCGGGGGCGTCGTTGATGCCGTCGCCGACGAAAACAGTTGGGGCCAGTGCGGTTTCCGCGCGAACAATAGCGACCTTCTCTTCCGGGCTTTTGCTATAGAGCACTTCGGTGATGCCGACTTGGGCGGCGAGGTAGCGGACTTCGGCTTCGCGGTCGCCGGAGAGGAGCATAATCTTCGTGACACCGTGGCGGGGTTTGAGATGTTCGATGAAGGGGTGGGATTCGGCGCGGGGCGCGTCCTGGAAGCGCAGGGCGGCGAAGAACTTGCCGTCGACGAGGAGAATGGCTTCCATGCCGGGGGCGGTGGGCGGGAGGTCGGCGAGGTTGACCTTGGCGCGACCGGTGATGGCGATGAGCAGAGGGCCGATGTGGCCGGTGAGGCCCTGGCCGGGCTTCTCGCTGACGTCGAGGATGGGGGCGAGAGGGACGCCTTCGGATTCGGCGGCAGTGATGACCGCGCCGGCCAAAGGGTGCTTCGAAAACTGTTCGAGGCTGGCGGCGTAGGCTAGGGCCTGGCGGCGGTCGACGCCAGGGGCGGTGATGATTTCGGTGAGGTTGGGACGGCCGTAGGTGAGGGTGCCGGTTTTGTCGAAAATGAACGTTCGGCAGGTGTCGATGCGTTCGAGCAGAGCGGGATCCTTGATGATGATGGCGCGGCGGGCGGCGAGGGAGATGGCTCCGAGGATAGCGACGGGGATGGCGATGAGGAGGGGGCTGGGGGTGGCGATGACGAGGACGGCGAGGAAACGGCTGGGGTCACCGCTGAGGAACCAGCCGAGACCGGCGACGGCGAGGGCGAGAGGGGTGTACCAACTGCCGAGGCGGTCGGCGAGACGGCGCATGGCGGGGCGGGACTCTTCGGCCTGCTGCATGACCTTCATGATTTGGGCGTAGCGGGAGTCGATGGGGAGTTTGGTCGCTTTGATTTCGAGGACGGCGTCGCCGTTGATGGCTCCGGACAGCACCGAGGCGCCGGGGAGCTTGCCGATGCGGAACGGTTCACCGGTGAGGAAGGATTCGTCCATGGTGCCGCGGCCATCGAGGACCGAGCCGTCGACGGGACAGGTTTCGTGGGGGAGGACGACGAGGACATCGCCGATCAAGACTTGTTCGAGGGGGATATCGACGATATCGGGGCCGGAGCGGCGATGGGCGACGCGGGGCATGCGTTTGACGAGGGCGGAGAGGACGGCGGAGGCGCGCCGCATGGCGTAATCTTCGAGGGCCGCGCCGCCGGAGAGCATGAGGACGACGATGGAGCCGACGAGATACTGTTCGAGTAAGATCGAAGTTACTATCGACATGCCGGCGAGTAAGTCCGAGCCGAAATCGAGGGCAAAGAGTTTTTTGAGGAGGTCCCAGAGAAGGGGGAGGCCACCGAGGGCGAGGACGGTGAAGAGGGGCCAGGCGGAACCGGTGAAGAGATGGACGGCGATGCCGACGGCGGCGAGAAGGGCGATGAGGGAGTTCGGAGAGAGAAGTGGATGCATGGACTTCTTGAGTATACTGACTGGGTACGGAGCGATTGGTGATGTGAAGGGCGGAAAGATTCCGCGTATAAGTTTAGATGGCCAATGAAGATCAGGTCGAGGTAGTCGGAGGACTGACGGCGGATCACCCGGCGGGGGATTTGCTGCCAGTGCTGGCTTCTCCGTCCACGTCAGGGAAGGGGAAGAACACCATTCGGATGGAGTTGATTCCGGTGGGGTGCTGGAAGCTGGAGGACGTGCGGTTCGCGTTCGCTTCGT
>JANODS010001631.1:0-3637 GCA_031412835.1 Acidobacteriota bacterium
GCCATATAGCGAATCGACCCCGCCGGATTCGTCGCTTCTGACAATGTATCTGTCTGTAAGTGCAGCGCCGATGTCCCAAAGTCAATCAGAATCGGCCGCCCGTCCTCTAACAGAATATTCTCCGGCTTCAAATCGCAATGCACCAACCCCTGCGCATGAGCCGCCGCCAGCGTCTCGGCGATTTTCCCCAACAACGACAGCGCCTCCTCCAAGCCCAACGGTGCCCGCTTCTGCAGCACCTCCCGCAGCGTCGGCCCGTTCACCTTCCGCATCACCAAATGCGGCACCCCCGCCCCGTCCACCCAGTTATCCAAAATCGGCAGGATCCCCGGTTGCCGCCGTATTAAACTCACCGCCGCAATCTCTTGCGCAAATCGCCGCCGCAGCCAAGACTCCGTCGCCGGATCCATCTGCGCCGGCGGCCGCACCTGTTTGATCACCACCTCTCCCCCGTCCCGTTCATCTACGGCGCTATACACGTCCGCAAACCCGCCCCGCGCCACCAGTCCCGTAATCCGATACCGCTCCCGAACCAGCGTCCCCACCGCCCATCCCGCCGCAATCAGCGCCGCCCCCGTCCCCTGCTTGGCCTCCTGCCGCCGCAAAAATCGCCGTTTCTCCCACGCATACCGCTGCCGCGCCACCCAAGGCCAAACCAACCAACCGAATCCCGCCAAGGCCAAACAAGCGCCCCCCCACGCCCACCCGGTCTGCCACCACCGAAGCTGAATCTCCCAAGGCAAAGTCAATGCTCGGTTTGTCCCCGCGTATCGTATCTCCAAGGTCCCCGTATTCGTCGGCACCCCTTCCATCGGAATCTCATGCCCCCTTGCCCGCCGCCACCCCCCACCCCCAAATCGGTACTCGAGCCGCGCCGGAGCCGCCAACTCTACCTCCCCCAAAGAACTCATATGCAGCACCGCCCTATCCCCCTTCCACCACCGCAACGTCCCCAACAACCGACTCTCCTCCCCCACCCGCAAGAAACTAGCCCGCGGATTCGTCCCCGGATCTTCCTCCAGCATCCGAGCCGGAATCCGATGCAATCTCCGGTCCGCCACCACCAGAATCGAGCCGTCCGCCTCCTCTTCAAACACCTGCCCCATCTCCCCCTCGCTCATCCCCATCGCCCCTCCCACCAAGTTCCAATCCTCCGGCTTGCCCGGCGGCCGCCGCTCGGCGTCCCGCGCAAAGTACAATCCACTTTCCGACCCCCGCCAAAGCCGACCCTGCCGGTCCAATCGCAGAAACTGCGTATCCCCCGAAAATCCTCCTTTCGCCTCAAAATGCTCGCAGCTCCAAGGTCGTCCCGCCCCTTCACGCCGAGCATGAGTAAACCCATCCCGCGTCCGATAGCCGAGCCAGTATTCATCGTCTGACACCACGGCGGCCGTCCGCACCCAATCCGTCAATACACACCCCGGCCATCCCAACTCCCGCCACGCCCCATTCTCATATCGCAACAACCCTTCCTGGCTGATCCCGAATAGCCGATTCCGCCGGTCCCGCACAAACCGCCCAAAATACCGAAGCCCCTCAAACAACGTCCGATAGCTCAGCGTTCCGTTCCTAGCAATTTCAATCAGATTTTCTTTCGACGCCGCCCAAAGCCGATCATCCTCGGACCAAGCCAAATCCCAGATGTTACTGGCGGGACGCTGAACCGGTTTCCCCCCGCCGACCTCGGTTACTCGCCCCGCTCGGTCCGTCCGGACGACGTTTTTCCGCCGTGGCACCGTCCACACTGAACCATCCGACTCTGTTAATACCGCCAGATAATCCTGCCTTTGCGGTGCCCCGGGCCAACGCCGCTGCGAGACGGCTTCTGCCGTTCCTCCGTCGCACAGCTCAATGCCATGTAAATTCGACCCTAACTCCATAATCTCGCTATCCGTCGCCAGCAGCAATCGCGCCCCCAATCGCGCGATGCTGTGAACCTCCGACAGGGAATTCGCCACGCCGTAAGGAATCTGAATCCCGCTTCCCCGCTTTGCCCCGTCGATGCCCCCTACCAAGTTCCCGGCCCACACACGCTTCTCACGATCCACAGCGAGCCCGACTGGCGAGTGCCGCGGTCGTAACACAACGCTGTTCGCCGAATTCGCAAAATCACTCCACGCCATTAAACAAGCCAATCCCCAGACCCCATTCCCGCCCTGAAAAATGTGCTTCCGCCTCGGAGGAATCTCGATCTCCACTGGGCTCCAGGCTTCCTCCCATCTGCCGTTCCGCTGCGTCAACTGGTGGAACTTCCCCCCGCCCACGACTACCAATTTATCCTTCCCCGTCGGCAAAACCTCGTCGGCCTCCAATCCTGCCGGCAACGCTTCCCGCCCTCGCTCCACGCCTCCATCTGTCCATCTCACCCACTCCGCTGTCCCTTCACCTCCGTACCAAACTCGCCCCTCCTCATCACCCAAAATCAGTCCACGCGCCGGCGTCCCCCCGATGTTCTGCGCTGCCCAGCCGCCGTCCTGCCTCACCCAGACCTGCAATTCGCTTTCCCATGAGTAAAGCCGATCCCCCGCGGCCGCTATCGCCCGCAGTTTCGCCCTCCCCGAGATCATTTGAAAGCGACCCGCTTCCAGTCGCCATAACGATTCCCCCGAAAGCACCCAGATCGACCCGTCGCTCGTCACCTCCACCCAGTCATTCGCCCGCATCGGAAGCCCCAACTCTCGGCCCGCCAACGCCACTTTGCCGTCAAAACGGTACGTGCCTTTATCCCCCGCCACCCAAATGAATCCATCCCGGTCCGGCGTCACCCACCTCGAATCTACGCCCTCGATCAGATAGGTCCGCGCGCCCCTCACCAGTGGTTGGCCCCAGCCGTTGCAGACCACGAATAGCGAAATTAAAAAGGTACGCACCGTCACCTCCAGTATGCGTAAAACATCCCGCTTTCGGTCTGGTATCCTACCCTTCATGGATCACGCCGTCAGCCTCACCGAACTGGTCCGCCGTATGCAACGCGGAGACCGCCAAGCCTCCAACTCCCTCTTCGCCGCCGCCGCCCAACGCCTCCGCGCCATCTCCCAATCCCTCCTCTCCCGCGAGCCCGCCTCCGCCGGCTTCGACCCCTCTGACCTCATCCAAGAAGTCTACGGCCAAAAACTCGTCGCCCTCAACCCCCGCACGAAAATCAACAATCGAGAACATTTCTTCTCCCTCGTCGCGCACGGCATGAAGCAAATCCTCACCGACCGCGCCCGTTCTAAAAACGCCCTTAAACGCCAAGTCCCCGTCGGCGGACACCGCGCCGCCAAAAGCCATCCCCTTCACCACGACCTCCTCTCCGCCCTCCAAAAGCTCGAAAAACTCGACCCCCTAGCCCATCAAATCGTGCGGCTCAAAAACGACCACGGCTTCACCTGGGAAGAAGTCCAGTCCGCCACCGGAATCCCTCCCAAACGCGCCCGCGCCGAATACAACCACGCCATCCACTGGCTTCGCGATCAATTAAACTAATAACTTAGCCGTCAATAGCTCATCAATCACGCGAATACACTCGCTGTCCCCCAATCCACGTCTCCTCCACCGTAATCCCGCCCCCCTCCCGCGAAAACACCACAAAATCCGCCCGCTCCCCCGTCACCAGTCCCCGCATTCGTCCACTAATCCGACCCACCCGCGCCGC
>JANODS010001632.1:0-1616 GCA_031412835.1 Acidobacteriota bacterium
TTTTTTGTTATTTGGTGGCCGCCGATTTTGGTGCGGGGGGGGGGGATGGGGCTTGGGTCTTGGTGGGGCGGGGGCTTTGCGGACATCGGGGCGGGGAGCGTTCTTTCCCCGCTTGCGCCGCGGCTGAGTTTGAGCGGTGTAGTTGCGGAGGGTGGAGTTGGCGACGGGGATGCCGGCCGAGTTGAGGTGGTCGGCGATTTGGGCGAGCGAATAGCCTTGATCGCGGAGAGCGGCGATTTCGGAGTGGAGCTGCTGGACGGCCTGGCGGTGGGTGTGCGACGTGGGGACAGGCGGGGGCAGGGCAGTGAGTAGTTTGCGAGCCTGAACGATAGTATCCGGTGAAAGGGTGGCGCGTTTGGAGCGTGGCATCTAAGATAACAGCTACCATATTGCCGTGACGGGGGCAATATGGTAGTTTCAGTAGGGTGTGTTGAGGAAGACAAATGAAAACAGCAATAGCCACTGATAAAGGGACAAGTCGCGTAGTGTATATACATCATTTCGCTACGCTCGTTTCCGTATCTCCACCCGTCCTCGGCCAATCCGACTTCGTCTCCTCGTCCTCCTCCGTCTACGACCTTGCTCATGGCTGCGCCCCGAGACCCCTCCTGGAAACCGCGAGCAGGACTGTCCAGCAGCCTGCTGGACAATTGACCCAGCTCCACACCTGCGCCCTTCTGGCGCACCGCGCCGCCCCCCTGGGGCTGGGGAAAGGAGGCGCGCCATGGCCTTCGGCACGGTGAAAAAAAAGCGCGAGGCGACCATCATTCTGCGCATCCTGCCGGAGGAGAAAACGGCCATTGCCGGTGAGGCGGGCAAGGCCGGCTTGACCGTCAGCGAGTACATCCGGCGACGGGCGCTCGACCGGCCCGTCAAGAGCCGAGTGAGCGAAAAGGCCATCAACGAACTGCGGCGGTTGGGCGGTTTGCAGAAGCACCTGGCGACGAAGTTTCAGCACAAGCGGGATGCCATTGACCAGGTGCTTGGCGAGATCACGGCGGCGATCCAACGGCTCGACCGTGAAGAGCAAGAGGAGGTTCCCGCTCCATGAGTCAACCAAAGGTCTACCTGGAGACCAGCTTCTTCCGTTACCTAATCGCCACGCCCAGCACCGATCCGAGGAAAGCCGACCGGCAGAGGATCACGCGCGACTGGTGGCAGGACTCCCGAATTAAATACGACCTCCGCGTGGCAGCCCCCGTTTACGTGGAGTTTTGCGATATCGCTCTGGGGAAAATCAGCGTGGACGGATATGCCGTTCGGCGGAGCCTCCTTGAGCACGCCCAACTACTTCCCCAGATAGGGGAGATAATAGAATTGGCAACGTTGCTGGTTGAGCCAAAGGGGCCGCTGCCTCCGAAAGCAGAAACCGATGCAGTGCATGGGGCGGTTGCCGCTCACTACGGATGCGAGTTTGTTCTGACGTGGAACTTCAAGCATCTCAACAACGCCCGCATTAAGCGCCGCGCCGAAAGGATCATTCGAGAATATGGCTACGAATCTCCCACCCTCTGTTCTCCCGAAGAGCTCGAAGGCATCGACCTGGACGGAGATGATGTATGACGACATCATCGAAGAAATCCATGCCCAGCGTGCCGCCGTTTCGGATCGATTTG
>JANODS010001633.1:0-3088 GCA_031412835.1 Acidobacteriota bacterium
GCGGGGGCCGCTCCCATCAGGACTCCGTTCAGGTAAAGAGACGCCTTGCCCTTTCGGGTGCCGAGAGCTTGGTGGGTGATGGCGACGTGGGTCCATTGATCGGCGGCGAAGGGGGGCTTCTTGACTACGACTAGCCGGTTGTTGAAGGCAGGGTTCTTGTCGGGTTCGAGGTTGGAGGGGTTCCAGGATTTGAGGGCTCCGAAGACACCGAGACGGAAGTGGCGGGGTTGGTCATCCTTCGTGAAATCGACCCAGATGGCGGAGTCGTTGTAGGCCTTGTCGGTGAGCTGGATGGGGTCGCAGAAGCCGGGGGCGAGGTCCTTGTCGGGGTTGAGGCGGAGCCAGAAAGAGATGGTACCTGCCTTGAAATTGACGTTCTTGGCGGCGTGGAAGAAGACGGCGTTGGTGTTCTTAGTTTTGAACTGGAGGGCTCCAGAGCCGTTGCGGCCGGAGGTGGAGGCGTGAACGACGGAGGGGGCTGCGGCGAGGCCCGGGGCGGCTTTGGAAATATCCTTGTACGAGGCGGCGGAGTAGAGTTGGGGATCGCCTTTGGCTTGGGCGGTTTTGTCGAAGCTGGCGTGGAAGAGGAGCCCATCGGGGAGGGCGGCGAAAGCGAGAAGAAGAATTGGGGTCACGTCGATAGTTTAACCGAACGGTGTCACAATAAGTTTAATGGCTGAGAGCGGCAATCTTACGGCATTTCTGGGTGGCGTGCGGCGGCGGTACGTGGCGACGCAATTGGTGCGACAGAGCATGGTGGGGATGACGGCGGGGCTGGCGGGATTGATCCTGCTGCTCGTGCTGGGCACCCAAGTGATGGATTGGTTTTGGCCGGCGCTGCTGTTTGTGGGCGCGTTTGGTTGGGGGGCTTGGCGCTTCCTGCGCGAAATGCCGAGCGCTTATCGTCTGGCGCAGGCGATTGACCAGCGGTTGGGGCTGGCGGATGCTTTGTCCACCGCGTTCCATTTTCAAACGGAGGGCGGGCCGGTGGTGGAGGCGCAGCGGGAGCGGGCGGATCGTTTGGCCGCGACGTTGTCGCCCGTGGTGGCGGTTCCAATGGTGTGGCCGAAGGCGGTTTATGCGGTGGCGGTGTTGGGTTTGATTTCGCTGAGTTTGTTAGGGATTCGGTATGGGATGCTGCATACGCTGGATTTGCGGGCACCGGTGTCGGAAGCGATTGTGGATGTGTTTCGACCGGCCGATGACAAGAAGCTGGCGGCGAAGCGGAATGTGAGTCCTTGGTTAGATCAGCAGTTGAAGCAGCTTGGTTTGACGCCGGATGAGGACGCCAAGGACGAGCAGCGGAAGTTTGACGGGGTGCAGCAGGGCGACATAACAACGCCGCAGATTCCTGATGTGAATGATCTGTCTGATGCCGCATCGAGCCAACAGGCGAAGGGCGGGAAGGAAGGGAAGGCGACCAACCCGGGCGAGGCGCAGCAGGGCGAAGGCAATCAGCCGGGCGAGGATGGACAGAAGGGCGATACGGATCCGAACGGGGACGGCGGGCAGAAGGGCGGTCAGCCGCAGGACCAGAAGGGCAAGCAGGCAAAAGAGGGCAAGAACGGCCAGCAGCCGGGAGAGAACTCGTCCTTGATGGACAAGATGAAAGACGCCTTTCAAAACATGATGAACAAGTTGAAGATGCCGAACCAGGATGGGGGGCAGCAGCAGGCTTCGAACAAGCAGGGGGCGGCGGAGAAGGGGGCGGCGAACCAGCAGCAGAAGGGCGGGCAGAAGGGCGAGAAGCAGAAGGGGCAGGAGGGGGACGCGCAGCAGAACGGGGAGAGCCCGGGCGATCAGGAGGGCGAGGACGGGGAGAAATCGATGAACGCGAAGGGGCAGGGGGCGGATAGTAACAGTAATCAGAAAGCTCCGCCGGATGCGAAGGCGGGCGTGGGGAAGGCGGATGGGGATAAGGCGATTAAGGACGCCGAGCAGCAGCAGGCGATGGGGAAGATCAGCGAGCTGTTTGGGAAGCGGGCGCAGAACATTACGGGGGAGGTGATGGTGGAGGTGAGCGGGGGTAAGCAGCAGCTACGGACGCAGTATTCGAAGTCGAGCGCGGCGCATTCGGAGGGTGGCGGGGAGATCCACCGGGATGAGGTGCCGCTGCATCAGCAGCATTACGTTCAGCAGTATTTTGAGGAAGTAAGGAAAGCGGGCGCGAAGAAATAGGCGGTCCGAATGAGTCTTAGGGATTGTGAGGGCCGGGGAGCGTGGGCCGTCTGCACCATTGCGGCCAAGCGTAACTTGGCACTCGGGCGCGTCGTGTGCACTTCGTTTCAACGCCATCATCCGACCGTACCGGTCTATTTGTTGCTGGCGGACCGAGTGGACGGTTATTTTGATCCGGCCGACGAGCCGTTTCGGGTGGTGCAGTTGGACGAGCTTAGCATGCCGGAGTTCGGCGAGATGAGTGAGCGTTATAACCAGCAGGAGTTCAGCTACGCGCTGACGCCGTTTCTGATGGACTGGGTGCGGCGGCAGGGCTTTGAGCGTGTGCTGTTTCTGAAAGAGGAGAGCTTGGTGACGGGAGATCTGAACCCCGTCATGGATCTGTTGACGAACGCGTCGCTGTTGCTGACCCCGCACCTGTTGCGACCGTTGGCGGCGGTGGCGCGAGAGCAGAACATTCTGCAATGCGGCACTTACAACGGCGGCTTTATGGCGATGGCCGATACGGCGGAGGCGGTACGGTTTGTCCGTTGGTGGCAGGAGCGGATGGCGACGCACTGCCGTTACGATCCGGCCGCGGGAATGCACTTTGAGCAGCGGTGGCTGGACTGGGCGCACTCCTACGTGGACCGGGTGGCGGTGGTCCGCGACCCCGGCGTGAATGTAGGGCATTGGAACTTGCCGGAACGGGTTGTGACGATGGACGACGAGGCGATTCAGGTGGATGGGCAGCCTTGCCGCCTGTTCCGCTTTAGCGGCTACGATCCCGACCATCCGGAGTTTGCCACGCGGTATTTCGCGCGGTTAACGAAAGAGTTGCTGGGCCCGGCCGCGGCGGTGTTCGCGCGCTATCACGAAGAGCTGCTGGGGGCTGGCTGGGCCGAAACACGAGAGTGGCCGTATGCGTTTT
>JANODS010001634.1:0-3952 GCA_031412835.1 Acidobacteriota bacterium
CAAAACGGCACGCCGCAGTCCATACAACGAGCGCCTTGCGTCTGCACCTTCACGATCGAAAACGGCTCGTAGATCTCCTTCCAGTCGTTGACGCGCTCGGCGACCGGTCGCCGTGTGGGGACCTCGCGCTCGAACTCAATAAAACCAGTTGGCTTACCCATGGATCACCTGCTCGCCCTGGGTCGCACCAGAGACAAAGTACGGAGTTTCGCGGCGCGGTGCGCCAAGGACGCGTTTGAATTCGTGCGGGAACACTTTCACGAATTTAGGCAACATTGCGCCCCAGTTCTCAAGAACCAGCTTGCCCCGAGGGCTGCCCGTGTAGCGAACGTGCTTCTCGATTAAGTTCTGCAAAACCTGAATGTCGGCGGCGTCTTCCACCGGTTCAATGTCCACGCCGGACCGGTTGCAACGGGTGCGACAAAACTCGCCGGACTCGTCCAGAACATAAGCAATCCCACCACTCATGCCAGCGGCAAAATTCTTACCGGCGACACCCAGGCAGACCACCAAGCCCTTCGTCATGTACTCGCAGCCATGGTCGCCGACCCCTTCGACGACAGCCGTCGCGCCGGAATTCCGCACCGCGAACCGTTCGCCACCCATGCCGTTGAAAAACGCTTCCCCGCTGGTCGCGCCGTACAGGACGACGTTGCCCACCAGAATGTTATCTTCCGGCACGAAGTGCGACGACTTCGGCGGATACACGATGATCCGACCTCCGGACATCCCCTTTCCGACGTAGTCGTTGCCATCGCCTTCGAGTTCCAATGTCACGCCCCGAGCAAGAAACGCGCCGAAACTTTGCCCGGCCGAACCGTGGAATTCGAACCGAATCGTATCATCCGGCAACCCGGCGGAACCGTAGCGCTTGGCCACCTCTCCGGAAAGCATGGCACCCACGGTGCGATGCACGTTCCGAATGGGCATTTTGAACTCAATCTTCTCCGCGCTTTCGAGAGCCGGCTTCGCGAAGTCGATCAGCTTGTAATCGAGCGCGTCGGTCAGTCCGTGATCCTGGCCGATCAGGCAGCGGCGACCCACTTTCGAAGGCACCGGCGGGTTGTACAAAATCGAACTGAGGTCGAGTCCCTTGGCCTTCCAATGGTGGCTAACGTCGCGAGCTTCGAGCATGTCCACGCGGCCCACCATATCGTCAACCTTCCGGAAGCCGAGTTGCGCCATGATCTCGCGAAGCTCTTCCGCCACGAAAAAGAAGAAGTTGATCACGTCTTCCGGCTTGCCTTGGAACTTCGCGCGAAGTGCCGGGTCCTGGGTCGCAATGCCGACCGGGCACGTGTTGAGATGGCACTTCCGCATCATGATGCAGCCCAAGGTGATGAGCGGCGTGGTCGAGAAGCCGTATTCCTCAGCGCCCAGGAGCGCGGCGATGGCAACGTCGCGACCGGTCTGCAGCTTGCCGTCGGTCTGGACCCGAATGCGGCTCCGCAGATCGTTCATTACGAGAACCTGCTGCGTCTCCGCGAGACCAAGTTCCCAGGGGACGCCAGCGTGGCGGATCGAGGTCATCGGCGCGGCACCAGTGCCGCCCGAATCGCCCGAAATCAGAACGAGATCGGCATGGGCCTTGGCGACGCCCGCCGCGACGGTGCCGACGCCGACTTCAGAGACCAGCTTCACAGAGACGCGGGCGACCGGATTGACGTTCTTCAAATCGAAGATCAACTGGGCCAGATCTTCAATCGAATAAATGTCGTGATGAGGCGGCGGGGAAATCAACCCAACGCCCGGCGTCGAGTGACGAACCTTCGCGATGGCCTCGTCGATCTTGTGACCGGGAAGTTGGCCGCCTTCACCAGGCTTCGCACCTTGCGAAATCTTGATCTGCAACTCGTCGGCGTTGACCAGATAATTTGTCGTGACACCGAAGCGACCGCTGGCAACCTGCTTAATCGCCGAGCGCTTGGAGTCGCCGTTGGCCATTCGCTCGAAGCGGATTTCGTCTTCGCCGCCTTCGCCGGTGTTGGAGCGGCCCTTGATCCGGTTCATCGCGATGGCGATGGTTTCGTGGGCCTCCTTCGAAATGGAGCCGTAGGACATAGCACCCGTCGCGAAACGCTTGACGATCTCACTGGCCGGTTCCACCTCTTCAATCGGTACCGGCGTGCTGGGCTTGAACTGAAGCAGTCCACGGATAGTGCAGAGCGCTTGGGTCTGCTTGTTGACGTGGTCCGAGTAGTCCTTATAGGTCGCGTAGCTTTCGGTTCGAACGGCGGTTTGGATGGAGGAGACGGTCTGCGGATTCAGCAGATGGTATTCGCCCCGGATGCGATATTGATAAGTCCCGCCGACATCGAGTTCGGTGTCGGAGTCGGTGAGGGGCCGGAACGCGTGGTCGTGCTTCATCTTGGCTTCTTTGGCCAGGACTTCCAGGCCGATGCCTTCGATGCGGGACGGCGTGCCGGTGAAATACTTCTTCACCAAGTCGGAATTCAGGCCGATGGCTTCGAAGATCTGGGCTCCGCGATAGCTCTGCAACGTCGAGATGCCCATCTTCGAAAACACCTTGAGCATGCCCTTGTTGATCGCCTTTTTGAAGTGCTTCAAAGCGACCGGGAAATCGACACTAAGGCGATTGTTCAACGCGAGATTTTCGAGGGTCTCAATGGCGAGGTAAGGATTGATGGCGCTGGCTCCGTAGCCGATGAGCAGGCAGAAGTGCATGACCTCGCGGGGTTCGCCGCTCTCAATGATCAGGGCGACGCGGGTCCGGCTGCCTTCGCGAATTAAATGGTTGTGGACCGCCGTCAGCGCGAGCAGCGAAGGGATCGGCGCGGAGTCGGCGTCGATCCCGCGATCGCTCAGGATAAGAATGGAGTACCCGGCTTCGATGGCCCAGGAGGCTCGTTTGCAAAGCGAATCGAGGGCACGTTCGAGTTCGACCTCGCCGCCGTGTACGTTGTAGAGAGCGGGCAGCGTATAGGCAAGGAAATCGCCCTGGCTCACCCGGCGCATCTTTTCGAGATCGCGGTTCGTGAGGATGGGCTGCTTCAACTTCAGCGTGTGGCAGTGCAGCGGAGTTTCATCGAGCAAGTTGCGTTCGTTGCCGATGTAGCTGGTCATCGACATCACGAGCTCTTCGCGGATGGGGTCGATGGCGGGGTTCGTGACTTGTGCGAAAAGTTGGCGGAAGTACGTGAACAGGCTTTGGGGCTTGTCCGAGAGGCAGGCGAGCGGCCAATCGATACCCATCGAGCCGATCGCTTCTTCGCCGTTGACGGCCATCGGGCCCATGATGACTTTCAGGTCTTCGTCACTGTAGCCGAAGGCGCGCTGGCGCTGGAGTAGCGTCTCGTGCTCGGTAGCGTGGATGCGGGCCGGCTCCGGAATGTGGTCGAGCGTGATCTGGTTTTCGGCCAGCCACTGGGCGTAGGGCTGGCGGGTATACATCCGCTCTTTCAACTCTTCGTCGGGGATGATGCGGTGCTCCTGCATGTCAACGAGGAGCATTTTGCCGGGCTGGAGGCGGCCTTTGTAATCGACATCTTCCGGCTTGATCTGCAAGACGCCGGTTTCGGAGGCGACGATCAGCAGACCGTCTTTAGTAACAAGATAACGGGAGGGGCGAAGGCCATTGCGATCCAGTGTGGCTCCGATCACCTTGCCATCCGTAAACGCGACCGAAGCGGGGCCGTCCCACGGCTCCATCAGCGAGGCGTGATACTCGTAGAAGGCCTTTTTGTCCGGGTGCATGGTGGAGTCGGCATCCCAGGCTTCGGGAATGAGCATCGCCATCGCATGGGGTAGGGTTCTTCCAGAAAGCGTAAGAAGTTCGACGACGTTATCGAGTGTGGCGGAGTCGCTGGCACCCTGCTCGACGATGGGCATGATCTTCTTGAGATCGGCACCCCAGAGCGGCGAGGAGAGGACGGCTTCGCGGGCTCGCATCCAGTTCGCATTGCCTTTAACGGTGTTGATTTCGCCGTTGTGG
>JANODS010001635.1:0-2634 GCA_031412835.1 Acidobacteriota bacterium
GCGTCTTCCATTTTTTCTAGGTCTCCAATTCGACAGACGGCAGCACTCTCCGGCGCAACGCCTTCTCGCAACTCAAATCTATCAATCGGCGAGTGGGTATTTTGACCGGACGATTTTGTATGTGATTGAAAACAGGGAACATATAAATCTCAACACCTTGTGAGGCGCTTGCAAAATTCCGTGCAAAACGCTTGACAGGCGTGGTAGCGAGCGCTGACAAGTTCTTTGTAATGCCAAGTGTCGACCAGAGGCGCACCTGATGTTTAGTCTGCTGGCCCTGACCGTGGACCAGCTTCTGCGCCTGCACAGGTAATCTGATTACCCCTTAAAGCAGAGATATTAGGTAGGCAATAGATTCGTATTGCCCAAAAACGACCTAGTGTGCCTCTGGTCGACACTTGGCATTACAAAGAACTTGTCAGCGCTCGCTACCACGCCTGTCAAGCGTTTTGCACGGAATTTTGCAAGCGCCTCACCATGCGTTCAGATTTATATTTCCCACCGAATCAAACACTTACAAAAAACCTGTCTCCAGCTACACCATTTCTCTCCCCTAGATTGAAAGCAGGAGAAGTTCACCATGACAGACGAACAGAAAAATCGGCGCGCCGAATAGGCCCGCGACAACGGTCGCAAAAGTCGCGGTCCCGTCTCACCCTTGGGCAAATACGCCAGTTCCATGAACGCGATTGCCACTGGAAAACACGTCAAAGTCCATAAAGAGATCTTCCCGGAATGCGACATCTTGTATTCCACGGACGACCGAGAATCATACGTCCGGCTCCACCAGAAGCACTTGAAGCAGTACAAGCCCCACTCGGAGTGCGAACACTCCGTCGTCCGCCAGATGACCTGCGAACTATTCGATTTCCAACGCCTCAGCGAAGTCGAAACGTTAGCCATCCAACGAAATCTCGACACCGTGCTCCGAGAGCACCCGGAAGTCAGCCAAGCCGAACAACTGCTCCAAGGGTTTCATCGGGCCGCGACCGAAGACAAAACGCACCGGTTCCTCGAACGGAAAAAGAAAGGGCACTTGAATGCCTACAATTCATTGCAAAGAAATCTGATCCAGCTCCGCAAGAATTTCCCTATGCAGCCGCCGGAGCCTATCGATATTTCCGCTGACAGCAGAATGATCGAACCGCTCCTTCCGAGCCCCGAAGCCGTCGATGAAATGCTCGGAATGGCCGACCAGGCAAAAAACGAACCGGAATTCGAACTGCCCGCCTACGTACTTAACCTTTTGGAGAATGAACAAATTATGGCGATTGTCGCTCCGGAGTACGAATGTGACGAACTGCTCTCCCGGTTCGGGCGCAAAAAGGTGCCCATCGCGGCGTAGCGGCAAATATTCTGAAATTCTCGCCGCAAGGATTTCCCAGAATACTCCGCGAATTTCGCCGCCGTTCTTTCCGATTGAGTCGCCAGAGCCCATCCATATCGCGGAGGGCGGCAGCAAGGATCGAAATGCTCGGTTCGGCCGACCCAGCAAAAAACGAACCGGTACTGGAATCCCCAGGAGTCGTACAGAACGTGCTTATAATGAACAACATACGGCGATTTCGGCCCAAACGCGGAATGCGAAAAATTTCCCCTCCGGCTCGGGCGTCGGAAGCCGTTCATCGCAGCCTGGCGGTGAATATTCTGCAAATCGCCTCGCCAGATGCCCTTCGCCTCTGTCAAAATAGAGGGTCAAGGCATGCAAAAACGAATCGTCGTGGCCATTGATGGTCCAGCCGGTGCCGGCAAAAGCACCGTGGCCCGCCAAGTGGCCGAACGCATGGGCTTTCTCTACATCGACACCGGTGCCATGTACCGCGCCGTCGCTCTCTGGGCCCATCGCCAAGGCACCTCCTTCGAGGACCACCTCAATCTCACCCAGCTAGCCTTGGCCGCCGACATCGAACTCGGCCCGGATCAGGTCTTTCTCAACGGAGAAGACGTTTCCGCCGCCATCCGTACCCCGGAAATCGCCAGCGCCGCCTCCCAAGTCTCAGTCGTGGCCGGGGTCCGGCGCGCCCTCGTCGAAAAACAGCGCGCCATGGGTGCCCGCCTCAGCGTCGTCATGGAAGGTCGCGATATCGCCACTCACGTCTTCCCCGACGCCCAGGTCAAGATCTTCCTCGACGCCGCCGCCGACGTTCGCGCCGCCCGCCGCGTCGAGCAACTCGGCGGCGACCTCCTCGCCGTCACCCGGGAAATCCAAGCCCGCGACCATCGCGACCGCACCCGCGCGGAGGCCCCGCTCCTCCAAGCCCCCGACGCGGTCTACCTCGATACCTCCAATCTCCCGTCCGACGAAGTGGTCGAAGCGATCCTCCAAATCGTCCGCGCCCGCACCTCCAACGGAAAGGCTGTCACCAGTTGAATACCCTCCTCGTCATGAAATTCGGCGGCTCCAGCATGGGCTCCGCCGACCGCATCCGCGTCGCCGCCCAACTCACGGCCGACCAGCAACGCCAGCGGCCCACCGCCGTCGTCGTCTCCGCCATGAGCAAGGTCACCGACCTTCTCCTCGATACCCTCCGCCACGCCGAAAATAACGACCCCGACGCCGTCGCCCAAAACCTCGCCACCCTTCGCGCCCGCCACCACGCCACCGCGCAAGACCTCCTCCCCGCCGCGCTCCTC
>JANODS010001636.1:0-4272 GCA_031412835.1 Acidobacteriota bacterium
GATTGTTCGGACCCAGGTGGGATGGACCCACGCCCACGGCGGAGACTTCGACGCCGCGATCAAATATTACCTGGACGCGCTGGGAAAAGACCCCAATTACTTGTGGGGCCAATGGCAGCTCGGCCAAGCCTACCTTTTCACGGACAAGCATCAAGAGGCCATCGACGTGCTGAATAAAGCCGCCGCGCGCTCCCAGCGTAACCCTGCGATCCTGGGCACTTTGGGGGCTGCCTACGCACGGGCCGGGCGCAAGACGGAAGCGGGGAAACTTCTCAATGAACTGACCGAGCTTGCCGACCGCCGCTACGTCTCTCCTCACGCGTTTACCTGGATCTATCTCGGACTCGGCGACAAAGACCGCGCCTTCGATTGGCTTGATCGCGAGTACGAGGATCGCTCCAATTCGGTCGCCTGGATCGGAGTCTGGCACATGCTGGATGGATACCGATCCGAACCGCGCTACCGTGCGATGATGCAACGAATTAGCCTGTCCCCCGTCATGATTCCGGTGGCGGCTACCCCTTGACGAGGCCCCGCAAATACCCGATCCCGACCTGAAGTATTCGCTGGACTGAGCGCACCACCGCCCTGGATCGGCGGCTATCCGGTAAGACTCGCGAACAGGCATGGCGAGGCTACCCGGCAATCGCGCGTATCGGTTTGGCGTGAAATTTCCGCCACCTCGAAGAGCAGGCTGCTACGCGACTTGATCGTAGCGAGCGAGCTGAACTGTTCGGACTACCCAGCCGTCACTGTGCCAGGCAGATGATTCCGCTACTCTGAATTGGCCCACTGTGATGGTCTGAAATGGCCCACCCTGGCAACCGACCGCGTACTCTGATATCGGCGCAAGCCGAAGGAAGAAACGGTTGAACAGGAGAACGAAAGTGGAACTATTTGAGCAGATCCGACGCGAGTTCGAACATGGCGTCGGAACCATTAAAGGAGTCGCCAAGAAACTCGGCGTCCATCGCCGCCAAGTGCGCGACGCCCTGGCTAACGCGATGCCCCGAGAACGAAAATATCCCGTCCGGCAACGACCCCGACTTGAGCCCCTCATCGACTTCATCGACGGCATCCTCGTCGGCGATCTGAAGGCTCCGCGCAAACAACGCCACACCGCACGGCGCATCTTCAACCGCATCGTCGCCGAATTACCCAACGCCTCAACTGCGGAATCCACCGTCCGCCAGTACGTCCGCGAGCGGAAATTCGCCCTGGGCTTGAAACACGCCGAAACCTTTATCCCACAGTCCTACCCCTGGGGCCGCGAGGCCCAGGTCGACTGGTTCGAATCTATCGTCGTCATCGATGGCGAACCGCAGAAGGCCTACCTGTTTTGCATGCGGAGCATGGCCAGCGGCGGTGCCTTTCATTGCGCTTTTCCGCATGCCAGCCAGTTAGCATTTCTGGAAGCACACGAGGCCGCCTTCCACTATTTCGGCGGACTGTTCACGCTACTTCGCTACGACAATCTGCGCAGCGCGGTGCAGAAAATCCTGCGCGGCCATCAACGCGAAGAGACCGCCCGATTCATTGGCTTCCGGTCGCACTGGGGCTTTGAGTCGGAGTTCTGCACCCCAGGCGAAGGACATGAAAAAGGCGGCGTGGAGGGCGAGGGAGGCTACTTTCGACGTAACTATCTAACGCCAGTGCCCAGTGCCAAAAGCTGGGAGGAATTAAACCAGATGATCGCGGCTGCCTCCAAACAAGACCAACAACGGATCATTGAAGGACGCACACAAACCATCGGCGCGGGGATGATTGCCGAAGCGGGCTACTTACGTCCCTTACTAACTGAGGGATTTGATTTGGCGGCGGTTACTTTCCCCACCGTGAACGGGCAAGGGTGCGTGAAGGTTGCAACGAATCTCTATTCGGTTCCGCTCCGGCAAGGGCTGGCAGTGCAGGCGCGAACGCATGCTGGCTACATCGAGATCTGGCATGGCGGCGAGTGCGTGGCGCGGCATGAACGATGTTTTGGCAGGTATCAGAAGGTGCTCGATTTGGAGCATTATCTGGACGCTTTGGTCGGTAAGCCCGGCGCGCTGGCGGGCTCGACGCCGCTGGAACAGTGGCGGGCACAGGGCCGCTGGCCGGCGAGTTTCGATCAGTTTTGGGATGGGCTGCAACGGCGTCAGGGCAAGCAGGAAGGCAACCGCGGGATGGTTGACGCGCTGCGGTTGGGACGGGTGTTTGGATACGCGGAGTTGGCGGTCGCCATCGACAAAGCGCTGGAATCTGGTTGTTTTAACGTGGATGTGGTGCGGTTGCTGCTGCCTGTGGAAGCTCCACGGAGACGACCGGAGGCCGTCGAAGTGGGCGTTTTGCGACGCTATGATCGACCGCAGCCGACGATGGCGAATTACGATCAGTTGTTGCCTTCATGGGCGGCTGGTGAGGTGATTCAATGAGCGCCGCCTTGGAATTTGCGACGATTCGCGAGCATGCCAAGCTGTTGAAGTTGCCCACGCTGGGCGGGCAGTTTGAACGCTTCGCCGAGCAGGCGGCCAAGGAAGCGCAGTCGCATACGCGCTATTTAGAAGCGCTGCTGGAAGCGGAGGTTGAAGAGCGGGAACGCAAGGCGATTGCGCGGCGGATTCAAGAAGCTCGTTTCCCCAAAGTCAAGACGCTGGAGGAGTTTGACTTCTCTGAAACGCCGCAGGTGGCCGCGTCGCGGATTCGGAGCTTAGCCGAGGGAGGGTATCTGGCGCGGAGTGAGCCGGTTATCTTTCTAGGCGAAGCGGGGACGGGGAAGACGCACTTATCGACTGGGTTGGGCGTGGCGGCATGTCGGCAGCGATTGCGGGTTCGATTTACAACGGCGGCTCAGTTAGTCAATGAACTAACGGAGGCGAAGAACAAAAGCGAGTTGAACCGGGTGACGGCGCGATGGATGCGATACGAACTGATCGTGATCGATGAGATGGCGTATGTCGCGATGCCGGAGGTAGCGGCGGAGTATCTGTTTCAGATTATCTCAGGCCGGGCGGAGCGGGCGTCGGTGATTGTGACGACGAATCTGCCCTTTTCGGAATGGACGACGATGTTTCCCAATGCGCGATTGTGCAAGGCGATGCTGGATCGGTTGACGGACCAGGCTCATATTATTGAGACCGGCAATGAATCGTACCGGTTTCGAAGAACGTTGGCGAGCCGGAAAGGAGGCCAGCGATGAGGTGGTATCAGGCGCGTTTGCGGTGGGCGGTGATGGCCGACGAGGGCGAGGGATTGCGGCACTGGGAGGAGTCAGACTGTTTCTTTCGGAGCGCGGACTGGGCGGCGGCGTTTGCTCGGGCGTTGGCGATTGGCCGCGCACAGCAAGGAGCTCACGACGAGGATACGCAGTACGTCGAGACCCGGTTGGCGGCGGTCGTGATGCTCGATTGTTTGGGCGACGATCCCGGTGTGTTGATGGGGGAGTCGGTGACGATTATGCCGGTCGAACCGGTTGGTTTTGAGCACGTCTTTCGTCCAGAGGAGGTCAGGCCGCCGCCCTCATTCTGACGATTCCCCTCCGTGGGGCCTGCCTCCGCCCCACCCTAAACGCGTCGCCCTCCGGGCGCCGCAGGGCAGGGCGGAGGCAGGCCCCACGGAGCATTACCAACCCCCCAGGGTGGGCCAAATCAAAGCATCAAAGTGGGCCAAATGGAGTTGACAGAAGCATTCGCCGCTATCTTTCAAATCTGCCACCGCGCGATGGGACGCCGCGTACGCATCCAGGGTCACCTTGGCCGGCACGCGCTGCCCCTTCATCGCCTTGCGCAGAAACGCTTTGGCCGCGTTGGTATCCCGTTCTCGGCTCAAGTAGAAGTCCACTGTCTTGCCCGCTTTATCGACCGCTCGGTACAGGTAGACCCATTCGCCGCGCACCTTGATGTAGGTCTCATCCATCCGCCAGGAGCCGCCTACCGGGCGAGCATACCGCTGCCACCGCTTCTCGAATTCCGGCGTGTAATGCTGCACCCAGCGCAGAATCGTCGTGAGTGCCAGACTGATGCCGCGTTCGCTCATCATGCTGACCAAATCCCGGTAGCTCAGTTTGAAACTCAGGTACCACCGTACGCACAACACGACAATCTCCTTGTCGAAATGGCGACCGGCGAACAGCTCTTCGACCGAAACAAATCGGGACATTCCCCCATCTTCGCCCATCCCGAAAAGTTTGCACCAGAGCCCTTTAGCCGTCGCCAGCAAAATGACTCATGACCTGTGTTAGGATATCATGACTTTCTTGACCAACGTTTGATATTTGAAGAGGCATCTGCAATG
>JANODS010001637.1:0-2347 GCA_031412835.1 Acidobacteriota bacterium
TCGATCTGCGAGGAGACGAGCGCCTCTTTGCGGACGTACATGTAGAGGAAGAGGGCCGTGTTCGGCAGAACCGCGCTGATGCCATCAAGACGCCCAACCGCTTGATTGGTGCGATCCAGCAGGCCTTGCAGATCCCGGAGGTCCAGCGCGATATGCGGATCCAGGGGCTTAGGTAGGTACGGGCGATAGATCTACTCCCCCGCGCTGATGCGGAGGTAAGTGCCGATACGAGAGTTGTTTACGGGCTCCATAAATAAGTACCCCCTGCCTAGGATATCCTAAACAGGGGGTAGATTTAAAAAAATCGGCGCTTTTTTTAAATGTTCTCGCGGAAGTTAAAGCCCTCTTTAAGTTCAGACCTTCGACGGCACCGCATACTGCTTTCGATACTCCCGGGTCATCAACTTATTGGCATCCGGAGCGTTCGAGAACTCCTTCTTTGTATTGTCCCAGGCGAGCGAGCGCCCAGCGCGATAAGCGATGTTGCCGAAGTGACAAAGGTCGGCCGCTGCGGCCCCGATCTCGATTTCGGCGTTCAGGCTCTTGTAGTTGCGGCTTTTGACGGCTGCCAGGAAGTTGTCCATATGGGCACCCGTCTCCGACTGGCCAGCGGCGCGCTTCACTTCTTTCACCACTTCGTGTTTCTCGCCTTTGTAAATCGTGTAGCCGTTCCCATCGACAGCCATCCAGCCATCGACGCCGTAGAACAAGTTGCCGATCGTATTGCCGCCCCGGGTCTGCAACCCGCCTTCGCCACCGGTGACGAGTCCGCGAGTCTCGAACACGAGTTGCCGGTCGCCATAGTCAAAAGTGCAGGTCTGGGTGTTCGGCGTCTCTTGATCGTCGTCGTACTGGAATTTGCCACCAGTACCGCTCACCGACCTAAGACCCGCGTGGGAGTTCGGCAGACCCAGGCCCCAACGGGCGACGTCCATTTCGTGAACGCCCTGGTTCCCCATGTCACCGTTGCCGGTGTCCCAAAACCAGTGCCAGTTGTAGGCGAAACGAAGTTGGTTGAACGGCCGCAGCGGGGCGGGGCCGAGGAAAAGGTCCCAATTCACACCGGGCGGAGTCGGCTCATCGGCGCGCTTGCCGATGGACTTGCGGCGTTTGTAACAGAGGCCCTTGGCGAGATAAATCTTGCCGAGGACGCCGTCCTTGAGCGCCTGCATCGCCTCTATTTTGTGCGGCATGCTGCGAGATTGGCTGCCGATTTGGCACATGCGCGCATACTTCCGCGCGGCGGCGACCATCTGTTGACTTTCGAACGGATTGTGGCTGGCCGGTTTCTCGCAATAGGTATCTTTACCGGCCTGCATCGCCCAGATGGCAGCTAGAGCGTGCCAATGGTTCGGCGTAGCGATGGAGACGGCGTCGATGTCTTTGTCCTCGAACACCTTGCGCATGTCGCCGTACTCTTTGGCCTTGGGCCGCTGTTTGCGGGCGATAGTTGCCTGCGACTTCTCAAGGGCGGCTTGGTTGACATCGCAAAGGCCTGCCACGTCGGCACCGGGCAAGCCCAGATATTCGTTCAAATGGGCGGTTCCGCGGCCCCCTAGGCCGACGACAGCCATGCGAACGCGGTCGTTCGCTCCCAGGATTCGGTTCGCACCAATGGAGAGCGCGGCTGCGCCCGTAATCGTTAAGACCTCTCTGCGGTTCATGCGAAAAGTATACTGGAAGTCTCCCCCGCCCGTCTTGCCCCATCATGCCTAATCCCACTTCTGACGTCCCTTTTGTCCATCTCCATTGCCACACCGACTACTCGTTGCTCGACGGCGCGTGCGAAATCAAACAGTTAATGAAGCTGACCGCGGAGCTCGAACAGCCCGCCGTGGCGATGACCGACCACGGCAACATGTTCGGCGCGGTGGAGTTTCACAATGCCGCCAAAGACAAGGGCATTCACCCGGTGTTTGGCTGCGAGGTTTACGTCAATCAGAACGGCCACAAGTCGCGGACGGAGAATGATCGCTACAACCATCTGGTGCTGCTGTGCGAAAACCAGCAGGGCTATCGGAACCTGATCAAACTCGTTTCGACCGGGTATCTCGAAGGCTTTTACTATAAGCCGCGCGTCGATAAAGATCTGCTAGCCCAACATTCCGAGGGGATCATCTGCCTTTCGGCCTGCTTGCGCGGCGATTTGAACGAGGCGCTGCTGGGGGACAACTACGCCAAAGCGCGGGATCTAGCCGGCACCTATACCGAGATCTTCGGGAAGAATAACTTCTTCCTCGAACTGCAGGATCATGGCCTGGAGCAGGACAAACGGTTGATCCCGGAGGTGGCTCGGCTGTCGGCCGAAATGGGTATCCCGCTGGTGGCGACCAACGATTCGCACTAT
>JANODS010001638.1:0-2784 GCA_031412835.1 Acidobacteriota bacterium
GAGCAGGCCCGCGCCGGGATGAGCCGTCAGAAACTCTAGCCGCGATCACCAAACCCGCCCCCGCCCCCAACTTCCCCCAACGCGCCCTCGCCATGCTCGAAGCCACCGGCTGGATCCCCGCCCATCGCTTCCTGTTTGCCAGCCTCCGCCAACACCTTCTAGGAGTCTGTCGGAAATAAGCCCTTCCTCCCGACTCCGCCACCGAGCGGGCCCCCCCCGGCCGACACCACTCGTGGTTGTTTTACAGGCAGATTTCACTCGCCTGGGGTCCGGAGACCGTTTCGATAACTCCTTATCAACACAACTGCCGTCGTTTCACTTTTTGAGCCGATCACCCGCTCCTATTGGTGTCAAAATCGCCGCCAGACGGTCCTTTAGCGCTCGTTTCTAACTCGCGCAGACCGCTTGCGGCGACCACCCCAAACGGAATAGCTTCAAAAGGTTCCCCGTGAGGCAAATCAGCTTCCACTCTTGGCCCACTTTGCTTACACCCCGGAAGCTAAACCGACGGAATCCGCGCCGCTCCTTGATCTGACCAAAAACCGGTTCCACGATCGCCTTCCGCATTTTATAGATCGACCGCCCCGCCTCGGTCCCCAGCTTGTGCGCCATTACCTCGCGCGGCGACGCACCTTCCGGCGGCGGCCCCGATGCCGTCTCCACCTTCTCGCCGTGTCTTTGGCGGCCCGTTGCAATGTGCAGATCCACCCCGGCCACACTCTCATCGGTCACGTTCGCCGCGCTCCAATAACCAGCATCCGCACTCACTGCAATCGGCTTTGAACCGACGTTGGGCACCACCTGCTGGATCATTGGGACCAGTTGCTGGCTATCGTTGGTCTGCTGCGTTATCTCCGCCGCCACAATCACCTGCGTCTGGCTGTCCACCGCCGCCTGCGCATTGTAGCCCTGCACAAAACTGCCCTTATTTGCCCCATCCGGCATGATCCGGCTCTCCGGATCGGTGAAGTTTCGTTGCGCCTTCGGCTCCGGTCTGGCCTGCTCCGGATCGGGTACTTTGGGGTCATGCCCACCCACCGTCTTCCCCGTCTCGGCTTCTTGCTGGCACCGCTCCGCGATCCTGGCTTCGGCCTCCACCCGCCCTCTTTCAGCCTTCTCTTTGGCTTCCCGCTCCAAATCCGCCTTGGCCTCCCGGATCTTCTTTAACCGACTCTCCCGCCGCGCCAACTCCGCTGGTAACTCCTCGCCGCTCTTGCCCTTCCCATACTGGGCATCCTCGGCCTCGTCGGTCGCGGTCGCTTTTGCCAGCAACTCTTCCACTTCCTTTCGCAGCCGCGCTTCGGTCTCATTCATCCGGTCGTAGCTCATCGCTTTATGCTTGCTGGCGTTAGCTTTGATCTTCGTGCCGTCGATGGCCACGTGACCCAACTTAACGAGCCCCGCCTTTTGACATAACTGCAAAACCTGAACAAACAGCCCAGCCAACGCTTCCAGGTGGCGTTTGCGAAACGCCGCAATCGTATCGTGATCCGGATGCGTGTCCGCCGACAGAAACCGAAACGCGACATCTTCGTAGGTGGCCTGCTCGATCTTGCGACTGCTGGCCACTCCCCGGCAATAGCCGTACAACAGAACCCGCAACATCATCAAAGGCTGATAAGCGGCCATGCCTCGCCCATCTTTTTCATAGGACCGGTAGATCGAGCCGAGATCGAGTTCTTCGGTCACATCGGCGAGGAACTGCGCCAAATGATTCTGAGGCAACCAGTCCCGCAGCGAAGGAGGCATCAGCAGGCCCTGATTCAAATGGTCGGTTCGGAATCGCTTGCCCATACAAATATCCTAAGGCCGAACCGGCCAAGGCCAAAGACATTTCAAAGCCAAAATGTTCTCGACCAAAGACACCGGCGAAATCTATCTCCGACAGACTCCTAGCCTAAACGCTGATTGAACAGCTCGCACAGCGCCACACAGTTAGCCGAAAGGCTGAAATACTCTAGCACTCGGCGGCGGCCGGTTCGCCCCAGTTCGCCACGTAGCGCGGCATCTTCCAGGAGCCGTTCCAGCGCATCGGCCAGCGGCTTTTCATCCGCGGGCGGAACGAGCAGACCGGAGACGCCGTCTTCGATGAGCTCGGGAATACCCATAATACGCGTGGCCACGCAGGGAATTTCCATCGCTAGCGCTTCCATGAGAACCACTGGAATGCCTTCGGCAAAGCTGGCCATGGCGAAAACTGTGGCCCGACGGTAGAGGGCTTTTACCTCATCCTGATTTCGCCAGCCGTCGAAGATAACGTCGTTCGTTAACTCCATACGCTGCGTCGCAGCTTCCAGCAGGGCCCGGTCCTCACCATCGCCAACCAGACGCAACTTGGCTGCCACACCGCGATCACGAAGCAGGCGCAGCGCCGCAATCAAAATAGACTGTGCCTTCACCGGGACCAACCGGCCGACGCAAAGAATCTCGGGAACGCCGTCGCGCGGCTCCGGCCGGGGCTCGAAAATTGTTCCATCCACGCCCAAACGGCACGTAACTACCCTGTCCCAATGTGCCGGCGGACAACAGCGAAGAATCTGGCTGCGCGCATACGAACTGATGGCGATCACTAAGCGGGCGGCGGCCACTTTTTCGGCTAAATGAAAGCCGGCAACATCGTCGAACTCCTCCGGACCATGGATCGTAATCGACATGGTGAGCGGGAACACACGGGTGACCAGAAGGCCGACAGTGGAAGAAAAATGAGTATGAAAGTGGGAGTAGTCTTTAGCCAGCATCCAGTGGCCGACGATCACAGCTTCAACGAAATAAAACAGGTGCGCC
>JANODS010001639.1:0-1726 GCA_031412835.1 Acidobacteriota bacterium
TCGAGGCGTTCCAGGATTTCGACGCGCTCCTTGTTTAAAGCCGCCCTCTCTTTGGGGGTGGTCCCCAGTTTCCCCGCGCTCTTCAACTGGCTCATCGTTTACCCTCGCTAAGACTTACTGGCAGGGGCATAGCTTGCTCGCTGTATTCAAGCACAAAAAGAAGATCCATCGCTCAGAATCAGCGAGCGCCGTCTACAAATTTGCTCCGGAACAAAACTTTCTCCAGCCACTTCTCGATCTCGGTCGCCGTCTCAAACCGATCCGCTACCGCCTTCCTATCGCACTCAATTCCGCCTCCGGAATCTCTCGTAAAAGATAGAGGCCTAACTGTTTCGCAACCGGTGAGATCTCATCGCTATTCAGATATTCGACGAGAGGCTTCCAGTCGTCCTTCGTTTCACTTCCTCGGAACTCCTTGGAAAGTCGGCAACAATGTTGATCAAAGTCGTTCGTCGGCTCCAAGCAAATTTTCGAGGATCGGCGTTTCCGTCAAGTATTCGTCAACCATCATTTCACCCAAATTCTCAGGATACCTCCAAAGTCATTCACTCACCGCCCGGCAATCGTTAATGGTCTTTAGGTTCGAACTCGACAACGATACCCGAGGCAATACGGCCCGCCGAGGGTTGAACGGCGGAGTCGAGTGTGGCGAGGCTCTATTGAGCTCCAAACTCAGGGAAGATAAACCTTTGATAACGATACATTTTGAGCGGCTACTTCATCCTGCTCCAGGCTGGTCTTTATCCGGGCGTTGGTCTTCTGGGCGAGCTAAGCGCGCGGCCTTCGTCTTGATCGCGCCGGATTAAAGATACCTAAGTGCCGCGGCGGACGCGGGTTGTACGGCCGCTCACGACTAAACCTGTTACGGTTCTCTGATACCGCAATTGGAGGTGACCCGGAGTAGGATAGTTGGCGGGAGCGGTGGGGGCGGGGGCGGCCTTCGCTGCTGCTGAATGAAAAGTTGACTTGGCTGTCGAATTTGCAGGAGGACCCGGGCGAACCGCGGATCTACGCCGCGAGCCACGCGGAGGGGCTCGCTGAACTTTCCTGAGCTTTGGCGGCTTGGCACTGGTAGGATTCAGAATATGTGGATCGCTTTTCTGGCCGCCGCCAGTTGTCTGCCTTGCCACGAGGAAATCGTGCGGGCGTACGCGCAGACAGGGATGGGGCGGTCTATTTCGCGGCCTACCGTAGAGAACCCGGTTCGGCAGGAGGGGTCGCACGGGTCGGCGCGCTGGGTGGCGCTTTGGAATAACAAGCAGATGATCCATGCGATCAACGATGAGGCGCGGCCGATGCAGTGGGCGGTGGGGTCCGGGCATGAAGGTAAGAGCTATTTGCTGCAACTGGGGGACGCGCTTTTTCAATCGCCGCTGTCGTGGTACACGCGGCGGCGGGCGTGGGACCTTTCGCCGGGCTACCGTGGCGACCATCGGCTATCGTTCTTGCGGCCGGTGACGCCGGAGTGCTTAGGGTGCCATGCGGGGGCGGCGACACCGATAGCGGGGACGGTGAACCGGTACGCGGTCGACGCGATTCCGGAGCCGGGGATCACCTGTGCGCGGTGCCATGGCGACGGGAGCAGCCATGTGGCGAAGCCTGCGCGGGCGAACATCGTAAACCCCAAGCGGCTGGGGCAGGCGGCGCGGGATAGCGTTTGCGAGCAATGCCATCTTTCGGGTTCGGCGCGGGTGACCAACCCAGGGAAGCAGTTCAGCGACTTCCG
>JANODS010001640.1:0-4351 GCA_031412835.1 Acidobacteriota bacterium
CGGGCGCTTTGGCGTTCGGGCGCGGGCGATCGGCGCCGCCGCCCCCGTGGGCGAAGAGGCGGACCATCCCGACATTGCCGACGCCTCCGGATTTGAGAAATTTCATGGCGCTGACATGGTGCGGGCCTACGCGGCGATGGAGGCCGACCTGGACGACTTTGCCGCTGGCGCGCGCGGCTTTGAGCATGGCGCGGCTTTCGTTGACGGTGTGGCCGGTCGGTTTTTCGACGAAGACATGCGCGCCCGCGTTCACGGCGTCGATGGTCTGCAGCGCGTGCCAATGGTCCGGCGTCGCGATGATCACCGCGTCGATATCCTTCCGCGCCAGCACCTGCCGATAATCCCGGGTCGCGTAAAGGTGGTTCCCAAACCGTTCCTTCGCCCGGTCCAGCCGACCTTGGTAGATGTCCGCCACGGCCACCATCTCCGTCAGCTCTGTCTTTAGCGCCGACTCCGTATCGCCGGTGCCCATCCCTCCAATTCCAATCGTTGCAAAGCGGATCCTGTCGTTCGGTGAGACCACCTGAGACAAACCGGCCGCCGGCGTAAGCGCGGCGGCCTGGAGAAAATTACGGCGTGAGGAGGACATGGTCCCTATCCTTTTGCTGGGGTTGGACTAGGCGTGACAGCGGGGGCCGCCTTCGTTTCGGTCTTCGTTTCCGTCTTGGCCTTGGTCTCGGTCTTAGCGTCAGTCTTCGTCTCGGACTTGGTTTCCGTCTTGGTCTCAGACGTGGGCTCTTTTCCGCCAGAGGAAGCAGGGCTGCTCGATCCGGTTTTGTTGTAATCGGTGATGTACCAACCGGTGCCCTTGAATTGGAAGGCGGGGGCGGACAGGAGACGGTCGATCGGCCCGCCGCATTCATCATGAATCGTCAGCGGCTCATCCGAGAACTTACGCAGTTTCTCGAAATTGCGATCACACGTGGGACAGTAATACTCGTAAATCGGCATGTCTATTTTGGTGTTGGAATGTTCAGCGGGCCCAGGCCAGTGTCCTTACCCTGCGTCTTGGCCGCCGTCGGAGACTCCGGAATCACTCCCTTCGTCGCGATCTCAATGGCCTTCTTCAAAAGTTCATCCTCGGTCGATTTCTTCGGCTCCGGCGTCGGCTTCGGCGCATCCTCGTCCTCTTCGCCGCTCGGCAGCCCTTGCTGCTCCAGCATTGGGACAGAAGGCGTCACGCCCGTATCCTGAATCGCCTTCCCCAACGGGCCATAGTACTTGGCTACGGACAGAATCACCGCCGCCCCATCATCCATCTTGATCGCTTTCCGCACCGCCGCGTCACCGTAGGTCCGTTCGCCCACGACCGCCGCCCGCTTCGTCTCGAGCAACGCCGCCGCCGCCACTTCTCCCGCCGATGCCGTTCCGCGGTTCACAATCACTGTTACGGGAAGACGCGTGACCACTTTCGCCCCATCCGCTTCCAAATTCTCCCGCTTCTGCTTCTGGCCCTCGACATAGGCTAGCAACGCCTTGTCCTGGAAAAGGTTCGCGACCGCCACGCCTTCGCGCGGGTCGCCCGTCGCACAGTTCCGCAGATCTAGAATGAATTTTTTCGCGCCCTGCTTCTCCAACGCCTTCACCGCCGTCCCCACATCCGAGCTCCGAGTACCGGCCAACGACTGCGCCTGCACGTAGCCGATATTATCCGCCAGCATCTTGCTCGTCACCGCCGGCAGTAGGATCGCCGCCCGCGACAGCGAAACTTTCTGCGGCTCGGGACGCGAAAACCGCAATACCGAAAACTCAACCTTCGAACCAGCGTCGCCCTTCAACATGAACTCGGCGTAAGCCAGCGGCATGTCGCGGGTGTTGACGTTGTTGATGGTTTCGATCATGTCTCCCGTCGTCAAACCCGCCTTGTCGGCCGGCGAACCCGGAATCGAACCCACAATCGCGACGTACCCGAAGCGCTTAGCCAAGATCAACCCCACGTCCGCCTTCGACTCGCTCATCGCCTTCGTGTACTGCTTGTACTGGTCTGGCCCCAGATAGGAAGCGTAGGGATCCAGCGATTCGAGCAAACCGTTCAGCGCGCCCAACGTGACATTCTTCATGTCCGGCTCTTCCACGTAGTCGCTCTTAATCTTGGAAAGGACCTCGGTAAAGACGCCGATATGCCGGTAGGTCTCCTCCGGGCTCGACTCCTTCTTTGTGGAGGCACCGAGAAGCAGCATGCCGACCAGCAGCACGGAAAAGGTGATCATGGCGAACTGAAGCTTGCGATTCAAGATAGGACCTCCTGAGCGGTTCAACCTTAGTGTAACAGACGCTCTCTGGTATAGACGCGGCCAGCGGGAATCGGATACTTCGAATTTGACGCTACGGGCTCAGAGCCTCATAATTACCGTTATGAAGGGCTGGGTACTCCGCATGTCGTGGGAACAATTGCTGTTCGCCCACTGGCCCGTGCCCGCCGCGCCTCTTCAGGCTCTGCTCCAACCCGACCTCGAACTCGATACCTTCGATGGGCAAGCTTGGCTCGGCATCGTCCCTTTCCGGATGTCCAACGTGGCCCCGCGCTTCCTCCCGCCCCTCCCCGGGGTCAGCCGCTTTCTGGAACTCAACGTGCGAACTTATGTGAAGCACAAAGGCGTCAGTGGTGTGTGGTTTTTCAGCCTCGACGCGACCAGTTGGCTCAGCGTCCGCGGCGCCCGCGTGGCCTATTCGTTGCCCTATTTCGACGCCAGGATCTCGGCCACCCAGACCGGCCCGAGCATTCATTACCAATCCGAGCGAGCGGATTGGCGGTCCGCGCCTGCCACACTGGATATGCATTACGAGCCGACTGGTCCCGCGCGGCGCAGCGTCCCCGGGACATTGGATTATTGGCTGACCGAGCGGTACGGCCTGTTCGCCCAGACTCCGGGTGGTCGGCTGGTTTATTCTGCGATTGAGCACGATCCCTGGCCGCTCCAGCCCGCCCGCGCGGAGTTCGAGGATCTCAACATGACCGCCTGGATGGGCCTCGAACTGCCTCCGGTGCCGCCGCTGCTCCACTACGCGGATGTGGTCCACGTTCACGGCGGCCCCCCGAAGTGGCTCCGCTAGACGCCTTCCTTTCCCGCCCCCAACCACCTCACAATCCGGGCATCAATCTCATCTCGAACCCTTCGAAACGCCCCTAATCGCACTTCCTCGTCGCCCTCCTCCGCCGCCGGATCCACCAAACTCCAGTGCCAATACGTCGCTCCACCCGGAAACACCGGGCACACGTCTTTTGCGTTATCACAAACCGTGATCACGCAGTCGAACCTCTCATCCACAAACTCCGCCGTCGATTTCGACCGCTGCCCCGCGATGTCGATCCCCAACTCCGCCATCACCGCAATCGCCTCCGCCCGAACCCGTGTCGGATGCGCCCCCGCGCTATAAACTTCAAACTGATCACCCCCCCGCGCCCGCAGCAATCCCTCCGCCATCTGGCTCCGAGCCGAATTCGCCGTACACAAAATCAAAACCCGTTTCAAGATTGCCGCCTCTCCTACTATTTTATGCATTTCACTTCGCTGCTTCACCCTCGGCCGCTGGAGTAAACCCGCAAATTGCCCGCGCCGCCACCAGAATTGCCGAAGTATCGACCTATTCGCCTACTCATCGCACACCGTCGCCGCTAAACCGACGCGCAGCTCGATTCCGTGTCCCGTCGACTCCGCCGGGGCAACGAACGGGACGCAAAGAGAAAGCTTCGTGATCTTGAGCCCTCACCTACGGAGCGCAACAAATTCTGTTGGCTCTACGTCACTTGAACGGGTGCAGCACTCCGCATACAGAAAACCGAGTAACTCCTGCAGCTTCGCTGTATTCGCTCGGTACCACAAAAAGGTGCCTTTCCGCTCCACCGCCACCAACCCCTGTTGCCGCAACTTGTCAAGATGGTGCGAAAGCGTCGAAGCCGGGATCCCCAACTCCGTCTGGATATCGCTCACGATCATCCCACCTGGATGCGCCGCCAGCAACAGTCGAACGATGCGAAGCCGCGACTCCGTCCCCAACGCGGAAAACATCGCAGCGTAGCGAACCGGATCGGTCGGGGACAAGTTCGACACCATACTTCCATCCTACCGGAATTAGGACCTCCCGAGGAAGCCCTCCATTCTTTGTGATAGATTTTTCGCCGAACCGATTTGATCGATTTCTCGCTCGAACGAATTCCAAACCTAAATTCTTTGTTCTGCAACGGATCGTCCGCCAGCACGCTCGACAAGTTCTTACTCTCTCCGCCCGTCAGCGACGCCTCGAATGGATCCACTGTCACCGTAATCTTCTCGCGACGAGTTAGGTTGTCCGGTATCCACTATGGCCGCCACCCTCCAGTTGCATTCGAACCGTCTCGCGCACCATCGCG
>JANODS010001641.1:0-1375 GCA_031412835.1 Acidobacteriota bacterium
GTCCGCGACCCCTTCACCGGCAACCCGTTCCCGGGTAACGTCATCCCCTCGAACCGCATCGCTCCTCAGGCGGTTCGCGGTCTCGCCTACATGCCCCTTCCCAACGGTCCCGGCCTTCTGCAGAACTACAACATTAACGCCGCCGCCAACAACACCGGCCGCCAGTATGTCGGCCGTCTCGACCAGTCCATCAAAGAAAACAATCGCTTCTTCTTCCGTTACATCACCAACGCAACGGCTCTTCTCAATGAGAACTCCAACCCCTTCAATGGCTCCGTACAACCCGTCGGGGACCGTAATTGGGTCGTTGGCTACACCCGCATCTTCAGCTCCGCCATTGTCAACGATTTCCGCTACGGCAATCAACGTACGACCATCGACGCCGAGAACTTCTTCACCCCAGGCAGCCGCTTCTCCCCCACCGCGGGTACCGAACTCGGTATCCCGGGCTTCACCACCTCGGCCAGCAACCCCGGCTTGATCCGCTTAAGCACCTTGAACTATTTGGACATCGGTGGTCAAAATATGAGCTCCACGAACTGGTATCAACAGGACGCGACCCATCAGATCTCCAACACCACCAGCTTCCTGAAGTCCGCTCATAACATCGCTGCCGGAATCGATAGCCGCAAGGTCATCACCAACCGCGCCGCCAACAATGATCCCCGCGGCGGCTTCGGCTTCAACGGGCAACTGTCCGGATATGCCCCCGCCGACTACATGCTCGGGCTACCCCAGAACATCACCACTCCCGGGCCCCTCGTCCCCGGCGGCGGCGAACAGTGGCGCTACGGCTTCTTCGTGCAGGACAAGTGGCAGGTTTCCACCCGCCTCACCCTCACCCTCGGCCTCCGCTACGAACTCCCCATCGTTCCTCAATCCACCACCGGTAACGGGACCATCCTCAATCCCGAGCAGACGGCTTTCATCCCCGGCACCGTTCCGACGAAGATTAAGTATCACCAGGGCGATCACAACAACTTCGCTCCTCGTTTCGGCTTCGCTTACCGCATGCCGTCGAAGTTCGTCGTCCGCGGCGGTTTCGGAATCTATTACCACCCCAACCAGATGAATTCTTTCACCCTGGCAACTACTAATCCGCCGTTTTCGACGATCTTTACGTTTAACAACTCCCTTGTCAACGGCATCCTCCCCTCGAACGCTCTGACGCTTTCGAACCCCCTCCCGGCCGCCGGTGGCTCCGTCAACGCCCGGCCCAACGCCTTCACCGTCAGCCCATATCTCCCTAACGCCACTATGAACCAATGGAGCCTTAGTCTAGAAAGGGGCCTCTGGCGCAGCGCCGGTGTAGCGCTTGAATACCTCGGTAACCATGCCTACCACCTCGACCGCAGTTTTTACCCGAACACGCCGC
>JANODS010001642.1:0-2489 GCA_031412835.1 Acidobacteriota bacterium
CGACGGGCAGCGCAGAGTTCGTCAGCACCGAGAAGCCCGCCAACACCTGGAGGACATAAGAGGTTACTTTAGAGGCCCCCGAAAGGTCGCGGAGTTCCACCTGCACGGTGAAGCTTCCGGCGGCGGAGGGGGTCCCGCTGATCACCCCGGCCGACGACATCGCCAAGCCCGGGGGCAATTGGCCGGCGGAGACCCGCCACGTGTAGGGCGCTCGCCCCCCGACCGCGTCCAAGGGGAACCGATAGGCGACTCCCAACGCGGCAGCGGGCAGAGTCGAGCTCGAGATCAACAGCGGTTCCAGTGTCGGCTCGATCGTCAGACGCACTTCGCGGTCCGAGGCGCTGCCGAAAGAGTCCTGCACGCGGATGAGAAATCCATATTGACCGGCGACCGGGGTGCGCCCGGTGATGCGACCGTCGGCGCCGATGGCGAACCCGGCGGGCAGGGGGCCGCGAAGGAGGCTCCAACTATACGGCGCGGTGCCGCCAAAGGCCGCGAGGGGGGCGCTATAAGGAGTGTCGAGGAAGCCGTTCGGCAGAGTCGATGTGACGAAGATGGGTCCATCGACGGTGAACAGATATTCGCGGGTGGTGGTCTCTCCTTCCACGGTATCGCGGGCACGGAGCGTGAATCCGTAGGCACCGGAGGCTATTGGCGCGCCGACGAGACGCCCGAAAGTATTCAGCAAAACCCCGGCCGGCAGCGCGCCGCTGGCGACGGAGAACTCAACCTGATTGCCGGAGGCCCCTTCCAGAGCACGATCATAAAAATTGCCTACCCGCCCATTGGGCAGGACGATGGGCGAGGGGGCATTCGGTACGCCCACCCGGATCAGATACGGCGCGCAGGCGGTCGCTTTCGACACATCGGCCGCGCAGAGTTCCAGCCGGAAGTAGCCGACGGTGGGAGCCGCGATGCGCAGCACCCCGGTGTTGGCGTCGAGCGAGATACCGGGCGGCACCGTGACATCGCCGGAGATAAAGAATCGATACGGCGCGACGCCCCCGCGGACGGGCACGGAAAAGTCGAGAGGGCGCCCCTGCGTCGTTTGCAGAATCGGGTCCGTCGCGGCAATCGTGAAGGAGCTAAATTGGGCCGCAAGCGGCAGCGGGAATAGGGCAAGCGCCAATAGAATTCGCATAGGCTCTGCCCCAGACTACCACCGCTTACTTGCCGACGCGCCCCCGAAGTAACATCGCCCGCGATAAGCCTTCAACCGTCTCCGTCCAACCCAGGAAGACGCGACCGGACAAACCGAGCGCGACGGTCGGATAGGTCAAGTTTCCTTTACCCTCTGCAGCCTTGGTCAGGGGGGACAACGCTCCGTCGGCGCGGACTTCGCGGTACCACACACTCACTTTCCCCCATCCGCCTTTTACTTTGGCGTCGCGGGCTTGGAACGTGATGCCGATGCGATCTTCGCCGAGCGTAATTTGGGGATGCGTCGGGTCGGTCGTGCCGACGGAGATCTTCTGCCGCGGGGCAAAGGTTTTGCCGGCGTCGGTCGAAACAGCCAGATAGATCGCCGGATCGTCGGCACCTTCGCTGAACCAAGTGACGTAGACCTTGCCGTTCATCGTCGCCATGGACGGGCCGACGTGCGGACAGCCCTTTATCTTCCAACCATCCCGAAAGACCGGCTTACCGGACTCCCAAGTGTCGCCCCGGTCGGTCGAGGACGCAAAGTAGATGTCGCGGATATCGCCCGCTTCCACCTGCCGCCAGGCAAGCAGCACCTTGCCGCCCACAAACCCAAACGCTACCCGGCAACAGGGGCAAACGTTCTTGGCGACGCGGACGTTCTTCGAAAATGTCTTGCCGCCGTCGGTGGATTTCGTCAGGTAGATCGACGTCGTCCCCCCGGTGGCCCCGTCCGTGGTCGACCGGCCGTCTCGACCGTCGAGCCAAGCCGCGTAGATGGTCCCGTCTGGCCCTACGGCGGCGGATTGGAACGAATGAGAAACCGGTAGCCCATCATCGTTCAGGATCTTCGCCGGCGACCAGACGGTCCGCATAGAACCCGCCGACGAGAAGCGAATCACGCTCCCCGCGGGGTTCTTCGGATCCTTGGCTCCCCATACGGCATAGAGCATGGATTCATCGGGCGAGGTGAGCAATTGCGGCGAGTTCTCGCCGTGGTCGCTCACTTCACCGGCCACGTCGTTCACCCGCATCTGTTCGGCGAAGCTGTCGCCGAGGTCGTTCGATGCTTGAAAAATCAGGTCCGCCCCACCGCCGTTCAGGGGGACGGTGCTGACCATCATCAATCCATGTGCGCGTCGGGCGAAGAACTTCGGGCTCTTCGACTTTCCGATCGATTGCGCTTCAGACTCGAAGACGGCGGATGGCGCCGCGGGCATGCCCATGCGGTTGTCGGCCGCAACCAACAACCCGGGCAGCGTGAGGAAAAGAAGACGTCGATTCATATAAGGTTCTCCTTAGAACGATAGCCGCAAGGCCAGTTGGTGTTGCCGCGATTCGCCCGCGGT
>JANODS010001643.1:0-2456 GCA_031412835.1 Acidobacteriota bacterium
GGCAAAGGCAAGCAGTTCGGGTCGCAGTGGAATGGGTTTATGAATGCCGTGCTGGGCCAATGGCAGGTGAATGGCATCATGACTCTGAACAGCGGTTCGCCGTTGCAGATGACCACGACCGGGAACACGAGCTTCTCGTTCGGGGGCGGCCAACGGCCGGATTCGACCGGGAAGAACGCGCAACTCGATTCGCCGAGCCTCGACCGATGGTTCGACACGACGGCGTTCACTTTGCCGGCGCAGTACACGTTCGGGAACATGGGCCGCATGCACCCGAACTTGCGGAGCGACTTCATTGAGAACCTGGACCTATCGGTGTTCAAACGCTTTCGCGTGAAGGGTGAGCGGGTTTCGCTCGAACTTCGCGGAGAGAGCTTTAACATGGCCAACCACCCGATATTCGGTTCGCCGAATGCAACGGTGGGGAACGCGCAGTTTGGTCGGGTGACGGGGACGGCGAACCCGCCGCGTCAGACCCAGGTTGCTTTGAAGTTGTTGTTCTAACCTAGGCTCCGAAACAGTAGACCCGGCCATCCTGCTATTGCGGATGGCCGGGATGCTGGAACCGAAAAGGGGCCTCCGAGCTAGGGCTTGAGCGGAATCTTGCGTTGGCCCCAAGTGGGCGGTGCCGGTTCGGTCGAGAGGCGTTGGACGGGCTTCTCGGCTAAGAGGCGCAGGGCTTCTCTGATGGCGGCTTCGAGTTGCGGGTCTTGGCCAGCGATAACGTCCTTGGGCCAGTTTTCTACGTCGATGTCGGGAGCGGTGCCTTCGTTTTCGACGGCCCATTTGCCTTCCTTGGTGAAGAAGCCGCCACGGGGGGCGATCATGGTGCCGCCATCAATGAGGACCGGGGAATCGGCGGTGTGGACCAAGCCGCCCCAGGTGCGCTTGCCGACCAGAGGGCCCAGCTTGCGGTGGCGGAACATCCACGGCATCAAATCGCCGCCGGAACCGGCCATTTCGTTGATGATCATGACCTTCGCGCCCCAGATGCCGGCGGCGGGGCTCGAGAAGGGATAGCGGTCGCCTGCGACGTTGTTGAAGTAACCGTCGATGGTGCGGCCCAGGACATCGATGATGTAATCGGCGGCGGAACCTCCGCCGTTGTAGCGTTCGTCGATGATGGCCCCGAGCTTATCTTGCTGCGCGAAGTAGTACCGATTGAAGCTTGCGTAGCCGGGTTGGCCGGTATTGGGGACGTAGACATAGGCGAGCTTGCCGCCGGAGAGCTTGTCCACTAGACGGCGATTGTCCTCCACCCAGGCGCGGCTGCGGAGCCCGGACTCGTTGGCGGTGGGGATGACGGTGACCAAGCGGGACCCCTCGGCGGTGGGACGGTTGTTGATCCGGAGGACCGTTTGGCGACCGGCGGTGCCGTCGAGTAGGCGATCGATGCTGTCGGGGGCTCTGAGGTCGATGCCGTTGATCGACAGGATGTAGTCGCCGGAGGCGATGTTGAGGCCGGGGACGGCGAGGGGAGCGGAGAGGTCGGGGTTCCAGCTTTCGCTGTCGTAGATGCGGGTGATTTTGTAGAAGCCCTGTTCGATGGCAAAGTCGGCACCGAGGAGGCCGGCGCGGGAGTTGGGTACCGAGGGGACATCGCCACCGCGGACGTAGGAGTGCCCGACGGCGATCTCCGCGCCCATATTGTCGAGCAGGTAGCCGAGGTCGGCGCGATGCATGACGTGGGGCAGAAGGTTGCCATAAGCTTCCTTCATACGCAGCCAATCGGAGCCGTGCATGTTGGGGACGTAGAGATAGTTTTTCTGATTGCGCCAGCCTTCGTAGAAGATCTGCTTGAACTCTTCGCGGGGGTCGAGGTGCATGCGAAGTGCAACGTTGAGGCGTCCCTGGCCCGCGGTGGGTGGCGCTTTGTCGGCATCGACGAGATAGACGGACGGGATGCCGATGGCGGGTGGGACGGCGGGGGTGACGCTGAGGTAGGCGAGTTTGAGGCCGTTCGCGCTGACCTGAAAGCTGTTAACGCCAGTGAGGAAGGGGATGGATTTGCGATCGCTGAGGCGGTATCGATGGAGGGTGCCGCTGGGCCCCGCCGCTCCGCCGCCGTTGCCCGAACGGCCGACGGACTGCAGGAAATAGACCGTGCCCGCGGCACCGGAGCGGAGTTGAGAGTACTGGTTGGCGGGGATGCCCGGGACGGCGAGAATGCGACGCGTGAGGCCATCGAAATCGATTTGAACGACGGGTTCCGATTTGGTGGGGCTCGATGGAGGTTTGGGAGAGTCTTCGTCGCTTTCGGGGAGAAGGGGGCTGGACTCGTTTTTGTTTAAGATGGCAAGGTAGAGATTGAAGTTCGTGTCGTGGTCATACGAGGTCATGTCGAGCCACTGGGAGCGCAGGCCAAAGTCAGTGGAGGCGAGGAACCAGAGGTATTTGCCGCTCGCATCCCAGGCGGGCCAGACGGAATCGGCGAGGCCGTCGGTAACCTGAGTGGA
>JANODS010001644.1:0-5579 GCA_031412835.1 Acidobacteriota bacterium
GCAGGAGGTGGCGAACGAGTTCCTGCAGCCTGCGAAGATGGGGTTGACGGTGATGGGGCGGTTGAACGGGCAGAAGTTTACGCGGAAAGATTTGCAGTGCTAGGGTAGCGATGAATTTTGCAGCTCGTTACGTACGGTTGGCGATTGCCTTCTGCATGGCGGCTTCTGTCTGGGCTTTAGACCTGGGGAAGTTGGTTCCGCAGGGCTACGTGAATGACTATGCCAATGTGATTCCGGCGGCGCAACGGGAGTCGTTAGAGCGTTACTGCGCGGCGGTGGAGAAGGCAACCGGGGCGCAGATGGCGCTGGTGACGCTGCCGACTCTGGAAGGGGAGCCGGTGGAGGATGTGGCGAATAGCCTGTATCGGCGTTGGGGAATTGGCAAGAAAGGGAAAGACGAAGGGTTACTGCTGTTGCTGATCGTGGGGGACAGGCGGAGCCGGCTGGAAGTGGGTTATGGGCTGGAGCCGATTTTGCCGGACGGTTCGGCGGGAGCGGTTTTGCGGGAGATGCGGCCCGCGTTGCGGGAGGGGGCGTATGGGGACGCGCTGATTGCGGCGAGCCACTATTTGGGTACGCGGATTGGCCAGGCCAAGAACGTGACGGTGGAGGACGGAGCAGCGCCGCAGCCGGAGCGGCGGCGGAAGAAGGAAGGTGCAATACCGCTGTGGTTAATGATTGTGGGCGGGATTTTCCTTCTGTATCTGATTGGTAGCGGAAACATTGGGGCGGCTTGGATGTTGGGGTCGGTACTTTCGGGACGGGGAGGACGGGGCGGCGGCGGATTTGGCGGGTATGATGGGGGCGGTGGCTCGGGTGGATTTGGAGGGTTTGGTGGTGGTGATTCGGGTGGTGGAGGATCGTCTTCGGACTGGTGAGAGCTATGACGAATGAACTTGAGAAGCGTTGTGCGGAGTTGGTGGAGCGGGCGGGCAAGACTTTCGGGAGCGGTCTCGTGTCGTTGATTCTGTACGGATCGGGGGCGCGGGGGGATCACGACGGATCGTCGGATTTGAACGTGCTTTGCGTGCTCGAACGACTGACGCCGAAGGAGTTGGGCCAGGCGGAGCCGATTTTTCGATGGTGGCGGGGATTGGGCAATCCGGCGCCGCTGCTGCTTTCGGCGGAGGAGGTAAAGACTTCGACCGATTGCTTCGCGATGGAGTTTCACGACATCAAAGAAGTACACCGGATTCTGACGGGGGCCGATGTGGTGGCGGATTTGGCGATTGACGACACGTTCTACCGGGGCCGGGTGGAGTTTGAAGTGCGGAGCAAGCAGTTACGGCTCCGGCAGAAGGCGGCGGGGGTGTTGTCGGATGCGGAGCTGCTGATTAAGTTGATGACGGAGAGTGTTTCTACGTTTTTGACGTTGGGTCGGCACGTTCTGCGTTTGGCGGGGGTGGAAGCCCCGACGCAGAAGCGGGAGATTGCGGGGGCGATGGAAAAAGCTTTCCGAATTGAGGCTGGTCCGTTCTATACTTTGTTGGATCTCCGTGAGGGGAAGAGCAAAGCGCGCGGGCTGGATGCGGCGAGTTTGTTCGCCGGGTATTTGCAACAGATCGAACTATTGGTCGCGACAGTCGACCGCTTGGAGAGATGAGACATGAAAATTGCATTGATCATAATCGGCGTTTTGGTAGTGATTGGCTTGTTTTTTGGGATGCAAGTGGTGGGCACCCGGAATGACTTGGTGGCGCAGAAGAACTCAGTAGAGGGTGCCTTCGCGCAAGTGGACGTGGCGCTGCAGCGCCGGGCGGATTTGATTCCGAACCTGGTGGAGACGGTGAAGGGCTTTGCGTCGCAGGAAAAGGACGTGATTGCTTCGGTGGCGAATGCGCGGGCGGCGTTGGGCGGAGCGCGGTCTCCGGCGGAAAAGATTTCGGCGAATGGGCAGTTGGACAGCGCGCTCTCGCGGCTGCTGGTAGTGGTGGAATCGTACCCGCAACTCAAGAGCGACGCGAACTTTATGCGGCTGCAGGATGAGCTGGCCGGCACGGAAAATCGAATCGCGGTGGAGCGTCGGAAGTATAATGAGACGGTCCAGAAATACAACACGACCATTGAGCTGTTCCCGAACAATATAGCGGCTTCGCTGTTCGGCTTCCAGCGCAACGATGCTTATTTCAAGACAGATCCAGGAGCGCGGACGGCGCCCAAAGTGACCTTCGGAACCAAATAATTTTTTGAAAGACATGCCTGAAACATTTCGTAATTACATCAACGGCGAGTGGGTGGACGGAGCTACGTTCGAGAACCGGAATCCGGCGAACACGGACGAGGTGGTTGGCCTATTCGTGAAAGGAACGGCGGCGGACGTGGACCGCGCGGCGGATGCGGCGCAGACGGCGTTTGCCAAATGGAGCGCGATGCCGGGTCCGGCCCGGGGCGCGTTTCTCTTCAAAGTGGCCGATATTCTGGAGAAGAAGTTCGACCAGCTCGGCGAAGAGATGTGCCGGGAAGAGGGCAAGACGTTGCCCGAGGCGAAGGGAGAGGTTCGAAGGGCGATCAACATCTTCCGCTACTTCGGGAGTGAAGGTTCGCGGCTGCCGGGTCACCTGGTGCCTTCCGAGCGTGACCGGGTGCACATGTTCGCGATTCGGAAGCCGATTGGGGTGATTGGTTTGATCACGCCGTGGAACTTCCCGATTGCGATTCCGGCGTGGAAAATGGCACCGGCGTTGGTTTGTGGGAATACGATCATCGTGAAGCCGGCGAGCGTATCGCCGATGAGCGCGTGGCGGATTGTGGAGGCGTGCCACGAGGCGGGGATTCCGGCGGGTGTGGTGAACTTCATCGCGGGTTCTGGGGCGGCGATTGGCGGGGCTCTTGTGAACGCGAAGCCGGTGAAGGCGATTTCGTTTACGGGGTCGGTGGAGATCGGCAACTGGGTGCACACGGAGGGCTCGAAGCGGCATTTGCGGTTGCAGCTTGAGATGGGCGGGAAGAACCCGACGATTGTGCTGGCCGATTGCGACTTCAATGCGGCGGTTGAGAACGTGGTGAACGCCTCGTTCTTCTCGACGGGCCAGAAGTGCACGGCGACGAGCCGGGCGATTGTGGAGGCTCCGATCTACGACAGGTTCGTGGCGGCGCTGGTGGAGCGGACGAAGAAGCTGAAGGTCGGCAACGGCATGGAAGCGGGAATCGACATTGGGCCGGCGGTGGACGAAGGGCAGCTTGAGACCGATCTGAAGTACATCGCGATAGGCCGGAAGGAGAACGGGGAGCCGCTGTGCGGCGGCAATCGGCTGACGGGTGGGGCATACGACAAGGGTTACTTTGTGGAGCCGACCATTTTTGCTGATGTGAAGGAAGGCGACACGCTGGCGACGGAAGAGGTTTTCGGGCCGGTGTTGGTGGTGATGAAGGCGGCGGATGCGGCGGATGCGTTGCGGATGGCCAATGCGACGGAGTTCGGGCTTTCGGCATCGATTCAGACGACCAACATTTCGCGGGTGTTCGAGTTCGTGTACGGCTGCGAGGCCGGATTGTTGACGGTGAACCTGCCCAGCGCGGGCGTGGAGTATCAATTGCCGTTTGGCGGGACCAAGGATTCCAGCTTCGGACCAAAGGAACAGGGGCCGGCGGCGATGGATTTCTACAGCGACTACAAGACCATTTATTTGAAGTACTAAATTAGTAACCCTCTCATGAAACTCGGACAAATCAAGTGGAATAACGAAGTAACAGCGGCCATATTCGAAGGCACGACGGCCCGGGCGATTCCGGGCCACACGCTGTACGACCTGATCAGGCGGGCGGAGGTCGAAAAGAAGAGCTTGCCAGAACTGGCGGGATCAATGGCTTCCTCGCACAAGGAGACCAGCGAGGCGATCATCCCGCTGTCGCCGAAAGAGGTGTGGGCTTGCGGCTGCACTTACGAGATGAGTGCGAGCTTTCGCGACGCCGAGCATAACACGCGCGAGGGATTTTATCGCTACGTGTTTGATCCGGCGAATCGGCCGGAGGTGTTTTTCAAGGGCACGAGCCGGGTTTGCGTGGGACCGAACGCGGGGATCGGCTTGCGGGCGGATTCGAACTTTACGGCACCGGAGCCGGAGTTAGCGGTGGTTCTAGGTTCGAACGGGCGGGTGGTCGGCTATACAATCGCGAACGATGTTTCGGCATGGGACATCGAGAAAGAGAACCCGTTGTACCTTCCGCAGTCGAAGCAGTATACAGCTTGTTGCTCGCTGGGTCCGGTGATGGTGACGGCGGATGAGCTGACGGATCCGTACGATATCGACATGACCTGTACGATTTTGCGGGGCGAAACGCAGACGTTCTTCGGCGAGACGTCGACCGGGAAGTTGGGCCGGAAGATTGAGACGTTGATTGAGTATTTGTTGCGGTCGAATCCGGTGCCGTGTGGCAGCGTGTTGCTGACGGGCACCGGGATTATTGTGACGCAGGCGTCGGCGTTGGCGGCCGGGGATGTGGTGACGATCACGGCGTCCGGGATTGGTGAGCTGTCGAATCCTTGTGTGATTGTTTAGGCTGAGCCTACTGGACAGCGAATTAGAGGGCCGCGGATGTGACCTCGGCCCTTTGCTATTGCCGCCGCACTCGCCACAGGAGGACCGGGATCGCGGCAAGTAGGACAAGGGATCCAGTTGAGGGCTCGGGGATGTTGCCGGTTACAGGGCCCGTGCCGGGGCCCCCTCCGGGGGTAGGGGCAAATAGGCACCCAGCCGCGCCATTTGAGACCGTATTGGTATCGAGAGTGACGGCGCCAGTCTGGGCGAGCGCTCGACCGCACGGGATATTGACTCCCGTGGTGAGGGTGATACTCGAGAGGGCGAGGATGTTGCCCGCGAAGGAAGAATCGGTGCCCAGGGTAGCGGAGCTACCAACCTGCCAAAAGACGCGTTCTCCTTTTCCACCGTTCGTGAACAGGACTGAGGAACTGCTGGCGGTGGTTAGGGTGCTTCCGACCTGAAACAAGAAGACGGAGGTCGGATCCCCGAGGGAGTTGAGGGTAAGCGCTCCGGTCAGTTGAGCGGAGGTAGCAAAGCAGTAGACGCCGGGGGTGAGGGTGAGTCCGCCGAGGTCCTGGCCGGTGAGGACGGTGCCGCATGGTTGGTTTGCGGCGGCCAGAAAGGCGGTTGTGAGGTCGTTCTTCGCTTGGAGGGCGACGGCGTCAGCGGCGTGAATGGATCCCCCGCTTACAGTTCCTGGAGGGAAGCCGGTAATTGCGGTACCCGGCGATACGCCGACGCTTCCGGTAATGACAGAGCTGCCGGTGTTGGTGACGGTGGATCCTGCGAGTACGGAGAAGATGCTGGAGGTACCCAAGTCGACAAGAACGGCGGCGGCTTGGGCGTGGGGCGGCAACAATAAGGCTGCGACTGCGACAACAGATAGAGTTCTCATCTGGGTTTCTTTCCTGGTTCAATCACGGCTTCAGGGCGAGGTAGCAAAAGACGGGACGGAGAAGAGGTGAGGTTTCATTTATCATGATAGCCTCGCCTTTCTCCTCCCGGCACACAGCCTCTTCGCTGAACGCCAAGTCCTCCGCAGTTGTTAGTCGCGCTTATATTTTTAGACTAAATGCCGCTTGGTGGATCCCTGCTTGG
>JANODS010001645.1:0-1659 GCA_031412835.1 Acidobacteriota bacterium
CAACACTTCGCCGCCCTCAGCTTCCTCCTCGCCGGCCAACCTGCCGCCGCCCTCCCCCTCTTCGACAAAATCATCGCCCTCGGCACCACCCTCTCGACCCTCGGCAAGTACAAGGAAGCCGCCACCACCCTCGACCATGCCCTCGCCCTACCCAGCGATAACCACCGCGAAATCCTCCGCGCCCAAAGTAACCTCGCCTATCTCCAGTCCAACCTCAACCTCGCCGAGCAACTCCTCCTCCGCGCTCAACCCCCTCCCCCCGCCGACCCCCTCGAAGCCGCCCAACACCTCTACCAATCCGCCTCCCTCGCCATGGAACGCGGCCGCTACGACCAAGCCGCCGCCGGCCTCCGCCAATCCCTCGCCTTCTTCGAATCCCACTACGGCCCCTCCAACCGCCGCCTCATCCCCATCCTCCGGAACCTCGCCCGCTGCCTCCGCTTCCAAGCCCAATTCCAACCCGCCATCGCCACCACCGAACAAGCCCTCGCCCTCTCCGTCCAAGCCCACGGCGAAGCTAGCCCCACCTCCGCCGACCTCCTCGGCATCCTTGCTACCGCCAAAGCCGAATCCGGCCAACTCCCCGAAGCCCGCGAACTCTACGACCGCGTCCTCGCCATCAATACTAAATCTCTCGGCCCCAACCACCCCCAAGTCTCCGTCGAACTATTCAGCCTCGCCAACCTCGAACAAGTCATGGGCGACTTCCCCAGCGCCCTCCGCAACGCCGCCAAAGCCCTCACCATCCGCGAAGCCCTCGAAGGCAAACAAACCGCCCGCACCGCCACCATCTACGCCCTCCTCGGTCGCGTCAACGCCCTCAACGGAAATCTCTCCCAGGGCCGCCAGTTCGCCGAACTCGCCGTCGCCATCGCCCGCCGAACCGTCGGCGACGCCCACCCCCGCACCGTCTATGCCGTCTCCGACCTCGGCGAAGTTCTTTATCTGTCTAAGGACTACCCCGCCGCCCGCCGCCACTTCGCCGAAGCCCTCGCCGGTCAAGCCAAACTGTTCGGCACCGAATCCATCCGTACCGCCCAAAGCTCTTACAACCTCGGCCTCGCCGAACGCGCCCTCGGCCACCACGCCGAAGCCCTCAAACACTTCACTATCGCCACCGAAATCTGGCAAAAAGCGTTCGGACCCGATTACCTCTTCCTCGCCGAAACCAACGCCGGCCAAGCCGCCTCCCTCGTCGCCCTCCGTCGCGGATCCGAAGCCCTCCGCCCCGCCCTCGAAGCCGCCCGCGTCCGCCGCGTCTCCCTCGCCGCCATTTCCATGTCCGCCGCCGAACGCGAAGCCCTCCTCTTCGCCCGCGTCGATCGCGACGGCCTCCTCCTCTCGATCGATCTCCTAACCTCCAACGCTCTCCCCCCCAACGCCGCCAAACTCGTCTGGGACGCTGTCATCCGCGACCGCGCCGCCGTCCTCGACTCGCTCGCCCGCCGCCGCCAAGCCGCCCAAACCCCCGGCCCCCTCCCCCCGCAAATCGCCCAACTCAAAAAGGAACTCGCCCGCGCCGCCCTCGTCGGCGACCCCAAAATCTACGCCTCCCGCGTCTCCCAAATCCGCCAAGCCCTCGACCGCGCCGAACGCCAATTCGCCCAACTCACCGCCGGGCCACCGAGGGACCCCGCCGGGGGCGAGCACGGGGGGCGC
>JANODS010001646.1:0-1537 GCA_031412835.1 Acidobacteriota bacterium
CGCCGTCGAAGAGGTCCTCCGCGAACCCTCGCTTCAACTTTTCGCCGTCGAACTCTCACTCGATGGAATGCCACAATATCATGACCGTTTTCGCGGGATGAAAAACGCCTTCGCTCGCTCCATGGAAACCTACAAGGCGCTGAGCGAATTGCAGCGGCGGGACCCGCGCCTCCGCATCCACGCCATCTCCACCGCAACCCGGGAAAACATGGGGGAGATCTCGGAGCTGACGAGGTATCTCTACGACAACTGCCCGGCGATGGATCACCATAATCTCGCCCTGATTCGGGGCGACCGCAAGAACCCATCGCTCCAAGGGCCCACGCTCGACAGCTACCGCGAACTCTACCAGTACGTCCAATCGGTGTGGGCACCCCGCGAAGAACAGCGCTTCGGCAGCATCGTCGAGCCCATGCTGCAATGGGCCAAAACTGAAACCGCTGTCAGCCAGCGTCAGGTGGTCCCCTGCCGCGCTGGTCGGCTCAGCGCCGTCGTTTACGCCAATGGCGACGTCAGCTTCTGCGAGTCCCATCCGCCGATCGGCAATCTCCGCCAAACCAGCTTCACCGAGCTTTGGAAATCCGTCGGTGCCGACGACCTTCGCGCCTCTATCGACGCCCGCGCCTGCTGGTGTACCAACGAAGTGTTCCTGTGGCCCAGCATCGTGTTCCAACCGGTGCAACTCGCCCGCGCGTTCGTGAAGTCAAAGGCTTGGAAAAAACCCTCGAAACGCCCAGAGCCGCCCGCTCCTCGACCGGCCAGCGATCTAGTCCAGATCCGCTAAGCGCGCAGCATCCACCGCGGCCCGAGCCAGCGCATCCCTGGACATCGCCGTACGGCTCGATACACCGCCAGCACACGCTGTGCCGCCCCCGATAGTTGCGGAGCGAACAACGGTGCCGCCTCGGCCTTCACGTTCCCCCAACCGGCCTCACGCGCCAGCCGTTCGCCCTCCGCCGCGCTTCGTAACTGAATCCGGTATGGGTGCAAATCGCCCCGTCTCCAGGCGACGTAACGGGCTTGCATCCCGCGCGGCAACCAGGCGGCGCCCCACAGGTGCACGTGCGGCTCCGGCAGCGGTGCCCATCGATTGTTGCTCGTCAGGAGAAGGGTGGCACCCACGCGCCGCATTTCCGCCAGCGCCCGGCGCGGATCCCGCAGATGCTCCAGCGTATCTAACGAGATCACCCGGGCGCCCATCGCCGTCGGAAACGGAAGATGCTCCGCGTTAGCGCAAACCAGCGTCGCCTCCACGCCCGCTTCCCGCAACCGGAGCGCACCCAGCACCAGCCAGCGGAAAGCAATATCCACGCCAATCCCGCCGGCGGCCGCAATTAACATCGCTCCCGTCGAACACCCAATGTCGAGGAGTGGTCCGGCCTCCCGGCTGTGGGGCAGCATGGCCCGGGCGATCTGCACCTCGGCCAGGGCCCGGGCGGTCCACACCTCCGCCAAGTCCGCGGGGTCGTCCGGCGTGATGGAGTAGTAGTAGCGTACGGCGTCAGCGAATCCCATCTCGCGCGTCGCCTCGGCCAAT
>JANODS010001647.1:0-2597 GCA_031412835.1 Acidobacteriota bacterium
GGCATGAGTCTTTCCGCCTGCGGCGAGGAGTAACTCATGCCCGTATTCTCACTGATCCTAACGAGTTACTCGGCATCAACTCCCGCGTCGAACTCGCCAAAGTCGACCGCATCTTCCGCGCCCGTAAAGTTACTGAACTCATGCTCAGCGGCGTCACCATCGAAAAGCCGGAAACCGTATCGGTCGACTGCGACGTCACCGTCGGCCAGGACACGATCCTCGAACCCGGCACCCGCCTCCTCGGTGCCACCAGCATCGGCCATGATTGCCGCATCGGTGCCGGTTCCGTCCTCGAAAACGCCCAACTCGCCGACGGCGTCCTTGTCCTGCCCTACACGATCATTGAGGATTCCGTCATCGGCGCCGCCTCCCGCCTCGGCCCCTTCGCCCGTCTCCGCATGCACAACGTCGTCGGGGCCAAGGCCCACGTTGGCAACTTCGTCGAGCTCAAAAAGACGACCCTCGGCGACGGAGCCAAGGCCAACCACCTCGCCTACCTCGGCGACTCGATCATCGGTGCCCGCTCCAACGTCGGCGCCGGAACCATCACATGCAACTACGATGGCGTACACAAACATCCGACCACCATCGGAGAAGGCGTCTTCGTCGGCAGTAACTCGACGTTAGTTGCCCCTGTTACACTTGAGCCAGGCAGTTACATAGCCGCCGGCAGCGTCATCACCGACACCGTCCCCACCGGCGCTCTCGGCCTGGGCCGCGGACGCCAAGTCAACAAACCTGGTTGGGTCGAAGCTCGGATCAGTAAGAAGCCAGCAGCAGAGAATCGCTCGTAGGGGTAGGCTGAAGCCCGACGGCGTAGGCCTCGTGCTGCGTGAAAACCCATTCGTGGATTGCGGCCACCGTGCGAAGACGCGCCCGCTCGGGCGCTCGGAGTTCGATGGCGGCAAGCTCCTTAGCTACGCGAGCCGCCAGTGCGGCGGGGGCGAGGCCTTCGTCTGGAGCGGATTGATAAGTGAGATCGTAGCCAGTGTCGGGGCCGACGGCGGAAAAGACCCAGTCAAAACACGCCTTCGTGCGGAGAAGGTGGAACTCCGACGTGATCACATGGAGACGACGGAATCCACGCGGGCTCGTGTGGAGCAGACGGGCAAAGAGCGCGTTCCCGATCGTATCCAGCGAGAGATTCTCTTCGAGTAAGTCGACCGGCGCGACGCCGCGAACGAGTAAATATGCCGTGGCCGCTTTGGCTTCGGAAACTACATTGCCGGGCTTGTGGGGGGAGCCCGCGCTTAGAGTTAGGATCGGCTCCGCCTTCCGCATGGCCAGCGCCGCGTCGAGACGAGCGACGGTCCACGGAGGAATACTGCCGTCAGCCAGCAGCCCTCCTCCAGGGATGATAATCAGATCCGCTACCACTTGATGCGAACGGCTAACTGAATCGCTCGGTTGAGGTTCGCTTGGCTTGTGATCCGACCAAAGTTGGCACTGGTGGGGCCAAGGTCGGGGCCGTTGAACGAGGCGCGGTTGAGAAGGTTAAAGGCCTCGCCGCGAAGCTGGGCTTGGAACCGTTCGAATAGCTTGAAGTTCTTCAACACCGACATATCCACGTTGTTAATCGTATCGGCGCGATAGGTGCTGAACCGAGTATTAAAGGTTCGTCGATTCAATTCGAGTTGCTGTTGGTTGTTCGTGTTGAAGCGGGTCCGGTCAAAGGCGACCAAAGCTCCATCGGTGGGATGGGGGTTCCAGTTCAAGTTCCCGCCGTTGTAGATCACGTTGCCCCATTCGACGGGCGGACCAGCTTGGTTCGAGTAGATGGTATTGAGCTGCCAGCCGCCGATGATGGCATCGACGAAGCGGTTGGCATCGGTCGCCACTGACTTGCCTTTGCCGAAGGGGAGTTCATAGCTGCCGGAGAACACAAAGCGGTAGGGACGATCTTCGTCGGCGATGCGGCGTTCCAGGAACGGGTCTGCGGCGTTGAGGCGGCCGGTGGCTTCAATCAGCTTCGAGCGCTGGTAATTGGTCATGAAGCTAAGCCCTTTGCTGAACCTTTTCTGGAGCTGAACTTGGAACATGTGGAAGTTCGATGAGCCGTTATTCTGGCCTTCAACGCGGACTCCGTTGTTTCCAGCAAACTGAGGGAAGGGCCGGAGCAGTTGTTCAAGCCCGATACTGCCGCCGTTGATATTAGTTCCTGGCAGGAGCCCGGCGAAGGGGTTGGGAACGTTGGCGCGGACGCGGTCAATGTTGGCTTGGTCACGGGCACCGGTGGTGGACAGGTTTCCCAGCGGGATAAAGTTAAGGTCGCGGCCCTCAACAAGGCGACTGGCGACGCTGCCGATGTAGCCGGTTTCAAAGAGGATGCTCTTACCGAGTTCCCGTTGGATGTTTACGCTCCAACGCCAAGTGATGGGCTGTGCGAGCTTGTTTTCGATGTAGCTGACGTTTTGACCGAGGAAGGTGTTGACGCCGAGCGAAGAACCGACAGGCTGAAGAATGCCGCGGGGGAAGGGATTATTGAGGTAGGCGGTGGGGACGCTGAGGTCGCCGTTGTCATTGGCCGGGACCAATGTGCGTTGGCTGAAGCCGGGCTGAAGAACGCCGGTGGTGCCGTAAGTGGAGTAAAAGGCCCC
>JANODS010001648.1:0-7937 GCA_031412835.1 Acidobacteriota bacterium
CCGTTCGGACACGATCAGTCCTCGGCGCGCGATTTGGAAGTGGCTTTGCACGAACACTTCACGGAAGAACAGCTTTACCGGATCGACCACTACCTGGGGAAAGAAACGGTCCAGAACATTTTGGCGTTTCGGTTCGGGAATCCGATTTTTGAACCGTTGTGGAATCGGCAGTATATTGACCACGTTCAAATTACGGCGGCGGAGTCGATCGGCGTGGAAGGGCGGGGCGCTTATTATCAGGAGGCGGGCGCGCTGCGGGATATGATCCAGAATCATCTGCTGCAGGTGCTTTCGACGGTGGCGATGGAGCCATCGGCGGTGTTCGAGCCGACGGCGGTGCGGGATGAACGCGCGAAGTTGTTGCGGTCGATTCGGCCGTTGAGACCGGAGGACGTGGCGGCGCACGCGGTGGCTGGCCAGTACGGCCCGGCGGCGCTGGGCGGGAAGGACGTTCCGGGCTTTCGCGGGGAAGCGGGGGTGAACCCGGCGGCGATGACAGACACGTACGCGGCCGTCACCTTTCTGATCGATAACTGGCGGTGGGCGGGGGTTCCGTTTTACGTGCGGAGCGGGAAGCGGATGCCGAAGCGGGTGACCGATATCGCGATCCGGTTCCGGCCGGTGCCGCATTCGTTGTTCGCGACGGACACGGCGCGGCCGAATCTGCTGATACTGCGGATTCAACCGGAAGAGGGCATCAGCCTGCGGTTTTCTTCGAAGCAGCCGGGGCCGGGGATGAAGCTGCGGCCGGTGTCAATGGACTTCAACTACGGGACGAGTTTTGGGATGCGGACGCCGACGGCCTACGAGACGCTGCTGGTGGATGCGATGACGGGAGACGCGACGCTGTATACGCGTCAGGACATGGTGGAAGCGTCGTGGGCGGCGGTGCAGCCGATTGTGGACGCGTGGGGCAATCGAGCGATCGACCCGTTTCCGAATTACTCGGCGGGCACGTGGGGACCGGCGGCGTCGGACGAGATGCTGGCGGCTCGCGGGCACGTTTGGAGAGTTCCATGATCAGCGCAGTGCAACCGGAAAAGCTGCTGCAAGAGTTAGAACACGTCTGGAAGGAGCTGGGCAAGGGGCAGCCGGCGGATGCGTTGTTGAGGGCCTGTTCGATGACGCTTTTGGTGGCGACGACGGACCCGGGCGATGAGGTGTCGCTGAAGAACAGCTTGGCGGAACTGATGCGGGCGCACCCGGGGCGGATGATCATCATTCGGATTGTGGACTCGCCGACGCCGCTGCTTTCGGCGGACGTTACGGCGCAGTGTTTGTTGGCGTTTGGGGGTCGGCAGCAGGTGTGCTGCGAGATTATTGAGATTCGGACGACGCGGGATCGGTTGGCCGACGTTTATTCAGCGTCGTTGGGATTGTCGGTGGCGGACTTGCCCGTGGTGCTATGGGTGAAGGACATTCGGCTGCTGGAAGAGTCGAGCTTTCAGCCGCTGCTGCAATTGGCGCGGACGTTGCTGGTTGATTCGGCACCGTTAGGGGTGAGCGTTTTGCCGGCGTTGAATGAACGGCGGCGGGCGGGTTGGCGAGTAAAGGATTTGGCTTGGACGCGGTGTACGGCTTGGCGGGAGACGCTGGCGCAGGCGTTTGAAAGTACTTGTTTGCAGGGGCAGATTCCGGAGATCAAGCGAGTAGAGATTGCTTATGCGGGAGCTAGCCCGCTCGTGAGCGGGCTCTACTTGCGCGCTTGGCTGGCGGCGCGACTTCCGGAGGCGACGTTCGAATTTGTTACGACCGACGCGCGCCGCAAGGGCAACCTGCAAGCCATTCGCTTCCATGCGGCAACGCAGGAGCTTGAACTCCGCGCCGTCGACGATGCGACACTAGAGATTATCACCAGCAGCCTAACAACGCGGGTTCTGGCTCCGGCTCGGGCTGAAGCAGATCTCGTTGCCGAGGAGTTGTCGATCCTCGGTGCCGATCCCGTGTACGATGCCACGCTGGCCGCAACAATTGCTTAAATGAACTTTCGTAAGGTCCTTTCTCCCGACCCCGCCACCGCCGCAGAATCCTGCGGTCGTCGCATTTTGGACATCCTGTCCGATGCGCTCGCCAACCGTCCGACGGCCTCGCTGGCCATCTCTGGCGGTTCGACCCCGAAGCTGCTGTTTGCGTGGCTCGCCGAGCAGGATTTCGATTGGTCGCGGGTCCACCTTTTCTGGGTTGATGAGCGCGCGGTTCCGCCGGGCGATCCGGAATCGAATTTTACGCTGGCCGATACGTATTGGCTGACGCCGGGGGCGTTCCCGAGGGAAAACGTGCACCGCATCCACGCGGAGAAGCCCGTTGGCGAAGCGGCGAACTACTACGCAGACGATATCCGGGGCCACTTCCAACTCGACGACGGCGAACTGCCAACATTCGATATCATCCAACAGGGGATGGGGGCGGATGTGCACACGGCATCGCTTTTTCCAGGCGAACCGCACATCCTTGACCGGTCTGGATTGACGGCCGCGGTGTATGTGGACAAGCTGAAGGCGGCTCGGGTGACGCTGCTTCCGGGTGTCCTGGCTAACGCCCAACACACGCTGATGCTTGTATGCGGCGAAGATAAGCAGAAGGCGCTGGACACGGTGTTCGACGCTCCCGAGAACATCCTCGACTTCCCCGCCCAACTTACCCGTCACCATGTCGGCGAGGTTGTCTGGTTCCTTGATGAAGCGGCTGGCCGTACTCTCGCTTAGTCTTTTCTTGTTGGCCGCGTGCTCTCGGCCGCCCAAGAAGAAGAAGGAGGTTCCTCCGGAGATCCCTCCGCCCATTAATCGACTTCTGTTTGGGGGCGATGTGATGCTGACGCGGCAGGTGGGCGTGGTGGCGGCGCGGCAGGAGGACCCGGCATGGCCGTTTCGGCAGATCGCGGCGGACTTCGCCAAGGCGGATATTGCGTTCGTCAATCTCGAATCGCCGTTCACGGACAAGGGTTCGCCGACGCGGACCGGGATGGTCTTCCGGGCCGACCCCGCCAACATCGCGGGTCTACTGCTGGCTGGCATCGATGTGGTTTCGTTTGCGAACAACCACACGCGGGATTCGCACGAATATGGCCTGCTGTATACGTTGGATCTTCTCGAACGGAGCAAGATTGCGGTGGCTGGCGTAGGCCGCGATGAAGCGGCGGCGCGGGCTGGGGTGGTGCTCGAACGCCAAGGTGTGAAGTTCGGATTTGTCGCCTACACCTACGATCAGCGCAACGGCAATCATAAGACGGATGACGCCCGGATCAATGGCCTGGACCTGGTTCGGCTGCGGGAGGACATCAGCAGCATCCGCGGCCGGTCGAACGTAACCATCGTTTCGATCCATGCGGGGACCGAGTACGCCAAACAGCCCAATCCGCAGCAGAGGCTGATGGCGCAAGCGGCGATCGAAGCCGGGGCGGCGCTGGTGATTGGTCATCATCCGCACGTTACGCAGCCGTGCGAGGATTACCGCACCGGGGTGATCTGTTACTCGCTGGGCAATTTAGTTTTTGACCAGACGATACCCGGCACGAACGATGGCATTGTCGCCGAGGCTGAATTCAAAGGCCCGTCGCTGCGGAAGGTCCGCTTGCGGAAGATCAAGATCCAAGATACTCAACCGGTTTTTGTTACGGCGCGGTAGTAAGGCCTAGTTCCAGCGACTCGGCGCTGACGGGAAATTGACGACCTCGGATCGGCTAGAGTTGCCCTGCCGGAAAGCGGGTCATCACCCGTGGCGGGGGGTAACCCCGCAAACTTCATCATATCCACGCGAAGGAGGTGCAACTCGTTGCGTTGCGGGTTGGCACGACGGGCGGCGACGGCCACGGGGCAGGCTGAGCAAAAGGAAGCCCATGGAGCGGCATGGGTCGAGCGATCTGACGTTGCACGAAACGGCAGGATTCGGCCCGTGGATGGAGCCGGGCGCGGAGCACCTGGCGAGATTGCGGTGACTGCGGATCACGATGAGAACTACGCGACGCGTTTTGTCGCGCCTCTGTGCTGGACTAACTCCAGCCGAGCAGGAAGGCAAATAGGCCGAGCCAAAGGACGCCCATAAAGTGCCAGTACATCGAGGTAAGTCGAGCGATCTGACGGTGTTTGCGTAAGGGCTGCTCCTCGCCATCGACGAGGAGCAGCGCTTTGCGCCGCAACCAATGAAGACCGCCGATGCCGCCCACCAAATGCGCGCCGTGGATGAAGCAGAATACGTAGTACATGTTGCCTTGGGGATTCGCCGACACGCCGACGCCGTTCGCCAGCAAAAACCAAGCTCCCGCTGTTTGGGCGGCCAGGAAACCGTAACCAACCACGATCGTCACCGATAGCCAACTCCGATAGCTTGTCAACTGCGCCCGCAAAAGCGCCCACCGTGCCCACTGCAAAGTGCCGCTGCTCGACAACATCAGCAGTGTACTGAGCCAAAAGACCCACGGCATCAGCACCGGCGTCGCGGTCGACCCCGACGGTAGGATGAACGCATAGGCCACCATCAGAGCGGCAAAGAAGCAGGCGATCGAAGCGAGGGTTAGGACCATCCCCAAGGTGCTCATGCTCATCCCACGGTTTGGCACCGCCCCGTCAATCGACTTGGTTTCCGATTCCGTCATGTTCCTACCATTATGATGAACCCCGAGTCGCTCTGGGCTTACTTCCCGCGCAATAATTGAAGCAATGGCCGATTCGCTCTACCTTTCCTACTGGCTCCGGAACTATTCCGCGCTATCGATGCTGCGCTCCTACGGCAAAGTGCTGGAACGCTTTCCGTTCTCGCCCCAAAACCCCGCTCACAGCTCCATGCAAATTGTACCGGTCTCGTCCGCCGAGCCCCCGTTGTTCGAAGCTCCGCTTCCAGACCCTCTGAACGCCGAAACGGTGCTGGCTCATGCGGAGGAGTTTCTGCACGCCGACTGCTCCTATGTGCTCGAAACATGGTGGGGGCTTTGGCAGTTCCGGAAAGAGTGGGAGCTGCGGCCGGCCCGGGTAACGATTTCATGCTTTGGTCCTGACTTCGGAGACGGCACCCCAACGGAGCATATTCGTCTGGATTTCGGGCTGGAGGCGCACTATTTGCCTCGACCGGACGACCCGGCGAGTGCGTACTACACGCGGTCGAACTTAAAGGGACTCGTGCGCCTGGTGCAGCAACTGGATGAGGCGCTGGCGGTGGACCGGCGGACGCTGTGGTCGGAATCGGGCGAGAACTTCGCCGAGAAGCTGCAACAGACGGTGCAGGAGCTTTAACATGAGGGGCCTCGCGCTTTTTTTGGTGGTGGCGGCGACAGTTTCGGCGGCCGAAGTTCGAGGCGTGTGGATTGCGCGGGACTCGCTCGGGTCGCGTGCGCGCATCCGCTCGACGATGGAGGCGCTGGGCAGGGCCAACTTCAACGTCGCCTATGTCAACGTCTGGTCTCAGGGTTACCCGCTGTTCCCGAGCCGAGTGTTTGAAGAAGAGACCGGGCTGCTGATCGATCCTCAATATGAGGGGCGTGACATTCTGCAGGAGGCGATTGAAGAAGGAAAGCCGAACGGGATCACGGTGGTTCCGTGGTTCGAATATGGCTTCGTCGGGGTTTGGAGCGGGAGGCTTCGGGGGGAGTCGCTGGGCCCGATTTTTGACCGGCACCCGGACTGGCTTGCCAAGAACCGGGCTGGTGAGACGAAGTTTTCGATCGGCGGCGGCGCTTATTATTTATGGATGGCGCATGCCCATCCGGACGTTCAGAACTTCTTGATCCGTTTGATGGAGGAAGCGCAGGGCCGCTATGACGTGCCCGGGATCCAGTTCGACCGCGCTCGGTACCCTACCCTCGAATGCGGGTATGACGAGACCACCCGACAACTCTACTCCGCGTCCCATGAGGGGCAGGACCCGCCTGCAAATGGTCAGGACCCGGCGTGGGTGCGTTGGCGAGCGGACCAGCTTAATGCGTTTCTGGTGCGGATGAACGCGCGGATCAAGGCGGTTGATTGGCGGGCACTGGTAACAAATGCCCCGGTGCCGACGCCGGACGGGTACCGTAACTTTGCGCAGGATCCGCCGGGCTGGGTGAAGGACAACTCCCATGATTTCCTTACTCCGCAGCTTTATTGGCGGGATTTGCCGACTTACGAGGCCAAGTTGAAGCTGCATATTGAACAGTATGGCCAGGCGCATCGGCTGGTGCCGGGCATCGCGGTGGATCTGGCGAAGCCGGCGGAGTTGGTTCGAATTATTGAGGCGACGCGAGCGGTGGGCTGCCCAGGGGTTGTCATCTGGTACTATGAGGACATCGTAAAAGCAAATGCTCTGGAGTTGCTCCGCAACACCGTGTTCGCGGAGAAGGCTCTCTTGCCGTGGAAGTGATCCCCACTTTCGCGGGGAGCGAACCAGTCGACAACCTTAGAGTAATAGGGTTCTAATCGCGGTCCCGTAAGGTCAAACTGTAGTTCACTTTTCTTAATGACCTGAATTGACCCCGTACTATTCTCCCGTTACTCTCTAGGTGAGGCTACTAAAGAGCTATGCTTAGCGGCAGTGTAATCATGGAACCGAACGACACCCTTCTTGAAGGGGAACCGCCAAAAGTCAAGATGATTCGTGTGGCGATAGCCGACGACCATCCCATCGTGCGCGATGGTTTGAAGAAGTTGCTTGCGCTGGAATCTGACGTCGAAGTCATCGGCGAGGCCGGAGACGGGCGTGCGGTGATCGAGTTGGTGCAGCAGACGGACCCGGACGTACTGCTCCTGGATCTTAGGATGCCGAACCTGGATGGGCTTCAAGCGCTCCAGACTATCCAACAAACGAACAAGCGGACGCGGGTGATCATCCTGACGGCTTCCGATGACAAGAACGAGTTTGTGCAAGCGATGAAGCTCGGCTGCTCTGGGATCGTCTTGAAGCAGACGGCACCGGATCTGATCGTGAAGAGTATCCGCAAGGTCTATTCCGGTGAGATCTGGCTGGATTCGCACACGACGGCGGCAGTGATGCGCCAGTTCGCGTCGCCTGGAGCCGAGCTTTCCGGCCAAGGCAGCGCGTCCGGCAAGCAGCGCGAACGTTCCCCGCTGAGCACCCGCGAGCGCGAGATTGTTGCCTTCGTTGCCCAGGGTTACAAGAACAAAGAGATGGCCGAGAAGATGTTCATCAGTGAACAGACGGTGAAGAACCACCTGCACAACATTTTCGACAAACTCGGTGTCTCTGATCGCCTGGAACTCGCCTTGTACGCGATTCACAAAGGGCTTCACCTACAGGGCTAAGGAGAGCTATTCTGAGGGGTATGCGCTTTTGGTGCCTGCCCCTTGTAGTCGTAGCTTTGCTTCCGGCTCAGTCGTTATCGCCGCTTCCCCCAGTTCGGGAGCAGGCTGCCATCCAACAGGACTGGCTGAAGCTGCGGCTGGAACGGATCCTGCCGCCGTTGATGCGCAAGCATGGCGTCGATATGTGGCTGGTGGCTTCGCGCGAGTACAACGAAGACCCGGTCTTTCACTCGCTCGTGTCGCCGACGATGTTTGCGGCGCGTCGGCGAACGATTTATGTCTTTTTTGATCGTGGCCTGGAGAAGGGAGTCGAGCGGATCGCCTTGGGGGGCGGTTCGAACGGGGGCCTTTACGAGGTGTACCGCGACCCCACACCGGCACCGGGCAGCCAGACGCGGGAGTTGTGGGGCGAGGGTCAGTGGCTGCTCTTGAAGCGGGTGATTGAGGAGCGGAAGCCGCGTACGATCGGCATTAACATTTCGCGGACGCATGCCTTTGCCGATGGGTTGACGGCGGGTGAATACGAACAAATGGTGGAGTACCTTGGCGCGGACATTACCAAGCGCTTCAAGCGAAGCGAGCTGTTGGCACTGGAGTACGTCGAGGCCCGCCTGCCCGAGATGATGCCGCCGTATACGAAGCTGATGGGTGTCGCGCACGACCTGATCCGTCGGGCGTTCTCCGCCGAGGTGATCAAGCCGGGGGTGACGA
>JANODS010001649.1:0-4848 GCA_031412835.1 Acidobacteriota bacterium
GGTAGGCGTCCACCAGCCGTTGTTCCTCCCGGTCCAGTCGTCGTAGTTGCGCCGACAGACGCTCTTCCTCGGCGCTCTCGCTCGCCCGCGCCTCGTCCGCCCGGCGGGCGTACGCCTCGAACTGGGCGAGCAACGTGGCCGGGTCGTCGAGCAGTCGGGTCACGTGATTCCAGACGGCGGCGTCCAGCTCCGCGACCTTGGCCCGGCTCTGGGGACAGATCCGTTCGCTGTCCGGATCCTTGCCGTGGCACCGGTAGTAGCTGTGGGGGCGGCGGCCGCGTCCGGCCTCGGTCAGGCCGAACATCGCCCGGCCGCAGGTGCGGCAGACGAGCAGACAGCGGAGCAGGTACTCGTGCCGCCGGTTGTTCCGGAACGACCGCGCGGCGTTGCGGGCGAGCTGGGCGGCCGCCTGTTGGTGGGTCGCCTCGTCGACGATCGCCGGGACGGGGACGGGGATCCACTCCGCAGGCGGGCGGGGCTGCCGGCAGACGTTGTCCGTCTTGCGCCGGGTCGTCGTCCGCCGCCGCGTGGGGGCCACGTACGCGTACCGGTTGGCGTAGGCGACGCCCTTGTAGAACGGGTCGGAGAGGATGTGGTGTACGTCGATGACCGTTCCATCAGCCAGTTTTTCACTCTGCGAGGGGCGATTCGGAAGGTAGACGATAGAGTTGATGGCGTTCGGGTTGAAAATATGGTCAGTGGCGAAGCGGGATGTGTCCGCAGTCCCCGGAGGCTGACGGTTGGCTACGTGCCATCGGAAGTCTTCCGGCTTCAGCTTCAAGCCGAAGAGCGTACCTTCCTTGAAGTACTGATTCCCGATCGCCGGCGAAAAATTCGACCATCGTGGATTCTCCGGATCTTTCGGAGGGTTGAGCGGATTGAGCCCAATGTGGCAGAAGCCGCAAGTCATTCCTACTAAATAGGGCGGTTCGACGGCGGCCGGATCGGCCAGGTACTTCTTGACATCCCAAGTGAACTTGTCGAACTTCGGATTCGGAAACTTGCGCAGCCCCACGATACCAGAGGATTGGCTGGGGATCCCCGGCACGTTTACGACTTTGCAGACATCCATCCATAGACCATACTCGTCGGGTTGAGTGGCGGCGGTACAGTCGGGGTCGTTTAACACTCCCATGACCTTGAATCGCTCGGGTCTCTTGCGGGAGTCTACGTATTGGAGCAGGTCGGTGATGCCGTGAGTGATCTTAGCTACTTCGCGCCAAAACTTTTCTCCGCCGCCGGTCCAGAAATACCAAGTGTTTCGTCCTTGCTGTTCGAGCGGCGTCAGATTCGCGCCGCCATATTCATAGGTATCCGGTTCTGCTTTCTGGTCCTGTGCAGCGCAGATTCCAAGCGAGACGATGCCAATAATGGCCATCACAATGCAACGCATGCTAAGAACTTTAGTGGATCGCGAAGATTTTGAACAGTCGCATGTTTGGTGGTAAGGCATGTATCGGCTTTCCTCCGGCGAACTGGGATTTTTCAAAAAGCAGGCGGGATGGGCCTCAACTGGATCGGCGACGAGCCGGAGGGCAGCCATGGCTATGGGGGAGTATACACAAGTATGCTTTGAGATTGAAGGGAGTTGCTATTCGGATTGTTCGGGTGAGCGACCGCGATTCTGACCGACGTCAGCGGGCGAGGAGGGGGACGGAGACGAACTCGCGTTTCCATTCGTAGGGGGCGTAGGCGACGGCGAGACGGGCGGCGAGATCGTCGAAATCGAAGAGGCGCTGTTCGGTCGTTAACTGGCTTAAGCAGGTAAATGGGAGAGCGAGGGAGAGGAGAAACAGGCGCAGGAGCGTCGTGACGTCTTACCTTACTCCAAATAAGTTCGGGCGGATATGTTTGTAGTCGAAGCGGGCGGGGTTGACGGCGGTGACTCCGCCGGAGTCGACTTCGATAATTTTGGCGGCTACACCTTCGTAAGCGGCGCGGGGGGCGATGGTTCCTTTGGCGACCAGGATCTTCATTCGTTCGGGGTAGATGCCTACGCTGATGAGTTGATTGAGGCTGAAGGGGATGATCCGCTTGGGCGTGAGTAAGAGTAAGTTTGGCATGTCAGGGGTGGAACCTTCCACCTCAATGACTACGGACACTCCCATGTCCCAGTAACGACCGCCTCCGTGGCGGACGGCGGTTTCGACGAAGCGGCCGTCGTGGATCCCTTTGACTCGTCCCTTTATTCGGACGGAATCGCCGTGGAGGTTATCGGTTTTGCCGCCGACGGGCATGTCAAAGGCGCTGCCGACTCCGGAACGGATGGCGGTTTGGACGGCGGAGGGATCGGAGATGACGACGACCCAGCCTTCGGCTTTCTGCTTCATGAGTTCGGCGAGGACGAACGTACTGTCGCCGGCGGAGCCTCCGCCGATGTTATCACCGGCGTCCATGAGTGCCACGGGCCATTGGCCGTTGGTCATGGCCAGGCGCACGGCTTCGGCGGCGTTTGGGGCTTTCAGTTGCAGTTGATCGCGGATGCCCCACAGCAGGGCGCCGAGCCGTTCGGCTTCGCGTTGGGCGAGGGCGGGGTCGTTGTCCGTGACGACGACGACGCTGGGGCCCATGGCGGGGATGTCGGCGTATTGGTAGCCTCCGGTGACGGAGGCGACGAGGATTTTGGGTTGCTTTTCGAGTAACTTGCTCGCGTCCGTGATGGGTTTGAGGGGGGCGGCGTAGGTGTTGTGAAAGAGAATGTTCAAGAGCATGGGCGGCTTGACGAGGGCCTGGACGGGTTTGACCTTGCCGGAGACGATGTCAGCCATGATGCGGGCGGCGTGGACGCCGGCGTCGCGGGCGTCGAGATGGGGACATTCTTTATAGGCGAGAAGGACGGTGGTTAGCTTGACGATCTCTTCGGAGATGTTGGCGTGGAAATCGTGGACGACGACGATGGGGATTGTATTGCCGAAAGCTTGGCGCACGCGGCGGACGACTTCGGCGTCGGCGTGGGGATAGGATTCGGTGACCATGGTGCCGTGGAGGAAGAGGAGAAAACCGTCGAGTTTGGGGGCTTGGCGGAGGCGGTCTATCAGCTCCTTCGTTAGGGTTTCGAAGGCGGAATCGAGGACGGTGCCGAGGGTTTGGGGGCCGGCGACGACGGTAGGGTAGAGGGAGAGGCCGTATTGGGTGGCTCCGTGGATGAAGCCGGCGGTGGTGTTGTTGGCTTTGAGGGAGTGGGTGATGAGATCCTGGCCACGTAGGGTTCCGTCAGCGCCGCCGATGCCGGTGGCGAAATCGGCCAGCGTCGTCTTTTTCGGGTTGAAGGTGTTGGTTTCGTGGACGATGCCGCCGAGACCGATGACGGGCTTGGGTTGGGCGGAGAGGAGAGTGGCGAAGAGGAGGAATTGGCCTAGGCGCATGTGCGCCATGGTATCAGCCCAAAGGGGGACGGCGAGTAGGGCGTCTTGCGCCAGTCCGGTTGGACGCTGTAGGATGTTTAATGTGAGTCGTACTCTCTTCTTCTGTGCATTGCTTTCGTTTCCTTTGTGCCTTGGCTGGGCGCAGGAAAAGCCGTTCGCGGAGGGTGCCTTTCAGGTCCTTGAGAAGGCGGCTTGTCGGGCCTGTCATAACACTGACGGGGTGGCCTCTGTGACGCGACTGATTTTTCCCGAGGGCGACGCCACCCCGGACAAGATCGACCGGTTTGGAAAGGCGCTGGTCGTGCTCGTTAATCGAGAGCAGCCGGCGGAGTCACTGCTGCTGAAGAAGCCGACTAACAAGATCCCTCACGCTGGCGGCGCGCGAATCACGGTGGGAAGCGACGACGAGAAAATTCTCTCCGCCTGGGTCAAACGGCTCGCTAACCTCTCTGGCGCTGAGCTTGCCCAAGCCATGAAGTACCGGGAGGAAGAGGCCGCCGGCCAAGGTCACGCCGCTCCCAAAGTTGCTCTCCGGCGCCTGACTCACAGCCAGTACAACAACACGGTTCGCGACCTGCTCGGCGATCAGACTTCTCCAGCGAATCAGTTTCCCCCCGAAGACTTCGTGAACGGATTCAAGAACCAATATCAGGCTCAAAATCTGTCGCCGCTCCTGCTCGAATCTTACGGCGCGGCCGCTGAAAAGCTTGCCCGCAACGCTTTCCGCGGCGGTGATACACGAGGCCTGATCCCCTGCAAACCCTCGATGGCCTGCCGCGCCCAGTTCGTCCGCGAATTCGGCCTGAAGGCTTTCCGCCGTCCTTTGGAACGCGAAGAACAGCAGCGTTATGAAGCGTTGATGAGCAAGGGAGCCGACTTCTATAAAGGAGCTCAGCTGGCTGTCGAAGCCATGCTTCAGTCCCCCCATTTTCTTTTCCGTCTGGAAGAGACGGCCAACCCGAAGTGGAAGAACTACTCGACAGCGGCCCGTCTGTCCTACACCCTTTGGGACACCATGCCCGACAGCGCACTTTTGGATGCGGCGGCGAAGAACCAACTTTCCACTCCAGAAGCAGTTGAGCGCGCGACGCGTCGGATGTTGGACCACACCAAGGCACGAGACGCCCTTGACGAGTTTGTCTCTCAATGGATGCGCTTCGACCGCATCCTGACCGCCAGTAAAGACCGCCGCCGCTATCCTCAGTTCACCCGAGAAACCGCTGTCGCCATGACCGAGGAGGCGCGCGTTTTCCTCGGGGATCTGGTTTGGAACGACCGCAACTTTATGGATTTTGTCCGCGCCGACTACGGATTCATTAACAGCGATCTGGCGACGATTTATAGTCTCCCCGCGCCGGCCCGCGAGTTCTCCCGCGTTCAGTTCCCACCGGCCTCGGAACGTTCCGGCCTGCTTGGACAAGCGCTGTTCCTGGCGCTCACAGCCAAGCCTGATGAAACCGCGCCCACCGCCCGGGGCCTCTTC
>JANODS010001650.1:0-4216 GCA_031412835.1 Acidobacteriota bacterium
GTCGAGGACAAGGGTAAGAAGTAGGACTCAGTGAGGCGTCCTTGGGAACTGCTGACTGGCGGTTCCCGGGACGGTTTACGATATGCCCGAACGCAAAGACTATTACGGCACCCTCGGGGTCGCCAAGAAAGCAACGGACGACGAGATCAAGAAGGCGTATCGTCGTTTAGCGCGCAAATATCACCCGGATCTCAACCCCGGCGACAAGGCGGCCGAGGACAAATTCAAGACCGTCCAAGAAGCCTACGATATTTTGAATGAGCCGAAGAAGCGGGAAATGTACGACCAGTTCGGCTTCTACTCCGACTCGGGCGTTCCCGGAGGCGGAGCCCCGCCCCAGGGCGGACCAGGCATGGGCTTCGAAGGTTTCGATTTTTCGGACTTCATCAACCAGCAGGGCGGTCGTAGACCTCATCCGCCCGCTGGTGCCGACACCGGCGGCCGTTTTAGCGACATTTTTTCGCAGTTTTTCGGGGGGCGGGAGGCGGCTCAGCAACAGCAACCAGAGAAGGGTGCCGATCTCGAATATTCACTCAATATCGATTTCTGGCAATCGATTCGCGGCACGCAAGTTCGGCTTAGCATCTCCCGACAAGACGCCTGCTCCACTTGCAACGGCTCCGGCTCGGCCGGCGGCGCGGTGGCGACCTGCGGCGAATGCAACGGCTCCGGCCAGGTGAGTCAGACCGCCGGTGCGATGAAATTCAACCTTACCTGCTCCCGCTGCAATGGCTCCGGCCGCTTGCGTAACGTTTGCCCCGCCTGTCGCGGCGAGGGCTGTACCGCCCGCATGGACTCGGTCGAAGCTCGGCTTCCGGCTGGGGTCGCCAGTGGCTCGCGTCTGCGCGTGGCAGCTAAAGGAAATGCCGGCCGCATGGGCGGCGAAGCGGGCGATCTCTACATCACCGTTCGCGTCGAAGACCACGCGTTCTTCAAACGTGACGGGGATACGATCGAAATCAAAGTGCCGATCACCGTCCCCGAGGCTGTCCTCGGAGCAAAGATCGAAGTGCCGACCATCGATGGGCGGGCGATCCTGAAAATCCCCCAAGGCACCCAAAACGGGCAAAGATTCCGCCTCCGCGAAAAGGGCGTCGCCAACACGCGCAAAGAGACCCGTGGCGATCAGATCGTCGAGGTCTTTCTCCAAGCCCCGCCTGCCAACGACGAACGAACCCGAGAGCTGTTGCGCGAGTTGGCCGAACAATATCCACCCGACCCCCGGAGCGAGCTCTGGACCAAGGTATAACTAAAGAGCGAAGTTTATGGCGAAACGAAGCAAAGCTGCCTATATGATCTCGGCGGTCGCTGAGCAGTACAGCCTCCACCCGCAGACCCTTCGTATGTACGAGCGGGAAGGCCTGCTCAAGCCATCTCGCAGCGACGGGAACACGCGTCTCTATACGGATGAGGACGTCGAGCGCCTCGAAGTCATTCTTCAGCTCACGCGCGAGTTAGGCGTGAACTTGGCCGGCGTCGAGATCATTCTCAACATGCGGGAGAAAATGGAAGAGATGCAACGCCAGATCGAGCAGTTCGTCTCCTCGCTGAACTCGGAAATGGCCCAGCGCGCGCGCCCTTCCGCTCCCCACGATTCGCAGGCTCTGGTCCCCGTCCGCTCCGTTTCGTCTGTCATGCGCATCGAAATTGAGAAACCCCTGGCCGACCCCAAACCGCGGCGCAAGAAAGTCATCGCCTAGGGCTCGCTACAATAGAAGTCTCAATGCGGATTGCCCTGGGGCAGATCAATACTACGGTTGGCGACTTGGTCGGCAACGCCAGCTTAATCATGCGCTATGCGCGTCGCGCGGCCGAAGGAGGGGCGGAGGCGGTCGTCTTCCCGGAACTCGCCCTCACCGGATACCCGCCGCAAGATCTGCTGGAACGCCCGTCCTTTCTCGAAGCGGCCGAAGCGGAACTGGCCCGCCTCGCTGTCGAATCGGCACCACTCCGTATCGCGATTCTCTGCGGCACTGCGGAAGTAGCCGACTTCAACGAAGGCAAGCGCGTCTGGAACACCGCCGCCATGCTCCAGCGCGGCAAGGTAGTCTTCCGCCAGCACAAGATGCTGCTGCCGAATTATGATGTCTTCGACGAACAGCGCTATTTCCGCCCGGCCGAAAGCCAGGAACTCGCCACGCTGGGAGTCACTCCCGTCGCCGTCACCATCTGTGAAGACGCCTGGAACGATCAGATCTTCTGGGAGCGGCGACTTTACCAGCGCGACCCCGTACAGGAACTCACCCACGCCGGTGCCAAGGCCATTCTCTCCATCAACGCCTCGCCCTATCACATCGGAAAACGAGCCCAGCGGGAACAGATCTTCGCCGCCACCGCTCGCCGCCACGGTCTCCCTCTCGTCTACGTCAACCAAGTCGGGGGCAACGACCAACTCGTGTTCGATGGCTCCAGCTTCGCGATGGATGCCACCGGCAAGATTATTGCCGCCGCCCCCAGCTTTAAGGAAGATCTCGTCTTCGCTAACTTCCACACGGGAACCGGCGACCAACGCCCGAGCCATCCCGAGGAGATCGAAGCCGTCTATGAAGCCCTCGTCCTGGGCACCCGCGACTACTTCGCCAAAACCGGCTTCCGCAAGGCGCTGCTCGGGCTTTCGGGCGGCATCGATTCGGCGCTCGTCGCCTGCATCGCCGTCGAAGCGCTGGGCAAAGAGAACGTCACCGGGGTCGCCATGCCCGGGCCGTATTCGAGTGACCATTCGCTGACCGACGCCAAAGCGATGGCCGAAATCCTTGGCATCCAATGCCCCACCATCTCGATCAACGCTGGCTACGCCGCCATGATCGAGACCCTGCAGCCAGCCTTCGCCGGGGCCGCCCCGGACCTCACCGAAGAAAACCTTCAATCCCGCCTCCGTGGTATGACGTTGATGGCGCTGTCCAACAAGACCGGGGCCCTCGTGCTCTCCACCGGCAACAAGAGCGAAACCGCTGTCGGCTACGCAACGCTGTACGGTGACATGTGCGGCGGCCTTTCCGTCATCAGCGACATCGCTAAAATGAAGGTTTACGAACTCTGCCGCGTCGCCAACCGTCGGCTCAACAACGCCATCCCCGAGTCGGTCTTCACCAAACCGCCTTCCGCCGAACTCCGCCCCGACCAGAAAGATTCTGACTCTCTGCCCGAATACCCCGTGCTCGACGCCATCCTCGAACTCTATGTCGAAAAGATGATGGCACCGACCCGAATCGCCGAAAAATTAGGCTTGTCGCTAGCGCTCGTTCGAGACGTCACCCGAAAAGTGGACCGCACCGAATACAAGCGCCAGCAAGCCGCCCCCGGACTTAAAGTCACAACCAAGGCATTCGGCTTCGGTCGCCGCCTTCCGATCGTACAGAGATACAGCGAATGAAATCACTACTTCTGGCTGGCAGCGCCACGCTGCTCGCCGCCGTGCTCCTGGTCTCCCAGGCCGAAATGGGCGAACGCGTCGGCCCGCGGCCCGATGGCTCTTTCCTGCTTAACAGCGGTGCCGTGCTGAAAGCCGCCGGTCGCCAACAAGCCATGGACACCTTCCCGATGGCCTCCGCCTTGTCGCCGGATAAGCGTTGGCTACTCGTCCTCCACGGAGGCTACAACCCGCCCTCTGTCGTCGTCCTCGACGCCAAAACCCTGGCCGAGAAAAGCCGCCTTCCGCTCGCCGACGCCTGGCTCGGCCTCGCGTTCACACCAAACGGAAAAATGGTCTATGTCGGCGGCGGCAGCCAAGCCGCGGTTCACGAACTCAGCTTCGACGACAACGCCGGCCAGCTCAAACTCCTCCGTTCAATTCCTATCGTCTCCGCCGCCGACCGCAAACACACCGACTTCGTCGGCGATGTCGCCGTCTCTCCGGATGGCCGCCTTGTCTACGCCGCGGGCCTGTTCCACGACGCCCTTCACGTCATCAATCCTCAGTCCGGCCGCGTCATCGAAAAGCTGAAAACCGGTCGCCGCCCTTATCGCATTCTGTTCCATCCGGACGGTAAGAGCTACTTCGTCTCTCATTGGGCCGACGGTGCCATCGGCCACTACGCCGCCGAAACCGGCAACCGCCTCGGGCTCGTTCGTACCGGTCAGCACCCCACCGATATGCTTTGGAGCGACCGCCAACCCGAAGGGGCCGACAGCGATGCGCCCAAGTTCAAGGGCCGTATTTTTGTCACGAACAGCAACACCAACCTCGTCTCGGTCGTCGGCGTTAGCGACAGCAACA
>JANODS010001651.1:0-1661 GCA_031412835.1 Acidobacteriota bacterium
CCCGGCGCTGAACTGTGCCTACGCTGAGCAGGGCAAAGACTTGTTCAAGATTGTTCGCCACAATATCAACATTGGTTTGGCGATCGATTTGCCTTCTCGCGACGGGGGGCGGGCGCTGGTGGTGCCGAGCATCAAGAATGCGGGATCGCTGACATTTTCGCAATATCTGAAAGGCTTCGACGATCTCGTCCAGCGCGGCCGCAAGGGCAAGCTGACGGTAGCAGATTTCCAGGGGACGTCGATTTCGTTGACCAATCCCGGGACGGTGGGGACGGTCGGGTCGATACCGCGATTGATGCCCGGCCAAGGCTGCATTATCGCCACGGGCGCGATTGATTTTCCGGCTGAGTACCAAGGCGTGACCGAAGAGATGCGGGCCATGCTCGGCATCGGCAAGGTGATGATGGTCACCTGCACTTACGACCATCGGATTATTCAAGGTGCCGAGAGCGGCGCATTCCTGGGCAAGCTGCAAGGGTTGCTACAGGGAGACGATAACTTCTACGGCGAGATCTTCCTGGATCTCCGCATGCCGCACCAGCCGGTGAAGTGGGAAGCGGATCGGACCGCGATGTCGCGTCCGGCCGGTGGCTTCCGACAGGTGGAGATCGGTAAGGAAAGCTCGGTTCTGCAGTTGATCAACGCCTATCGGATGCGTGGGCATTTGATCGCGGATCTGGATCCGCTCGGCTCGGAAATCCAATATCATCCGGAACTCGACCCAGCGCATTACGGCCTGACGATTTGGGATTTGGACCGTGAGTTTGTGACGGGGTCGCTGGGCACGTCCGTGGGCGAAGGCGCTGGGCATATCGTGGCGACATTGCGCGAACTGCTCGAGAAGATGCGGCAGACCTATTGCGGCAAGATCGGCTGCGAGTATATGTACATCCAGTCGCCCGAACAGAAGACTTGGCTGCAGCAGCGGATGGAACCGCAGGCGAACAATTGGCCGCTGAGCGAAGCGGAGCGGGTTCGAGCGCTGGAACGCGTTTTGGAAGCCGAAGGGTTTGAGCAGTTCCTTGGAAACCGGTTCGTGGGTAGCAAGCGTTTTTCACTCGAAGGCGGCGATTCTACGGTGGCGATTCTCGATGAGTTCGTCACGCGGGCGGCTGACAATGGCGTTCACGAGATCGTGATCGGAATGGCGCACCGGGGCCGTTTGAATATTCTCACCAACATCATCGGCAAAAAACCGGAGATGATTTTCAGCGAGTTTGACGGCAATCCGTACGAAGGCTCGATGCAAGGTTCCGGAGACGTGAAGTATCATCTCGGCGCGAGCGGCGTTCGTCGGTCTCCGTCGGGACGCGAAATCGTGGTTAGCTTAGCTCCGAATCCGTCTCACCTGGAGGCGGTTAATCCGGTCGTCGAAGGAATTGTCAGGCCGAAGCAGGATCGTTTGGGCGATGGGAAGCGCGAGCGGGTGATTCCGCTGTTGATCCACGGTGACGCGGCCTTTATCGGCCAGGGCGTGGTGGCTGAAACGCTGAATATGTCGCAACTCGAAGGCTACAAGACGGGCGGCACGTTGCATCTGGTGATCAACAACCAGATCGGCTTTACCGCGCAGCCGGAGTCCTACCGGAGTTCGCTGTATTGCACCGATGTGGCCCGCATTGTCGACGCCCCGATATTCCATGTGAACGGCGATGACCCCG
>JANODS010001652.1:0-3906 GCA_031412835.1 Acidobacteriota bacterium
ACGATCCGCCCGCCCGGCTTCAAAGCCCGCTTCAACTTCCACCTGCCCCCAACCCGCGTCCACCGCAATCCAAGCAACGAGAAATGCCAGTCTCATTTCTCTAGCCTACCCCTGCCGTAGGTCCTAATCCAACCAATCGAGTGTGCCGATTGACCGAAGCTCAGCCCGGCGGTACGCTAGAATAGCGGATGAACTGGAGCGCGCGAACGACTATGAGCGGAATACAATTCATTACCGATGAAAAGGGCCATAAGACTGCGGCCGTAATCGATCTGAAGACTCACAAAGCCGTTTGGGAGGACTTCTACGACGGTCTCGTCTCCGAGCTACCTATGCTTGTGTCAACTGAAAAGTTGACAGGTCGGGATCTTAATTTTGCTGGTTCGGTTGGGCTCTGGGCGTGCGGGAGCAGGCCAGAGGGCTGGGGTCCTTATGAAGGGACACACTGCGGACTTTGGGGGTTGGCAAGGTCGAGCGGAGCTCGCCCGCAGGGCCGCCTTGCTAACCCCCATAGCCCGCAGTACGGTTTTCAAAGAACCCAGCCCGATCCACGAAGCGTCGACTCAGGCCGACGGCGGGACCCGGCGTTTCGGTAACCGCCGACTCTGGCGAATTTGCTCCACATAAGCGGCAACCCCCTGTTCGGCCAACATCTTAACCTCTCCCGGGGGAAGAGTGGCGATCGGCGGAAGCGACTCCTTCTCGTAGACGGTCGCCAAGGCCGGGACGCCACGAGTCTGTTCGCCGGAGCCGTAGGTGGCCGGTCTCGGTTGGCCCTTGGGGTTTCCACCCTTGCGACGCTCGCCGGTGGCGCGGACCCGGAGGCGGCTCATTTTGGCCTCTGTGGTTTTCGGATCGGCGTAGCGGTAGGGCTCGTTGTTCTTGAGCATCTGCCAGGCGATGGTGACGATCTTGCGGGCGACGGCGACAACGGCCACGTTGCGGGTCTTCTTTTTCGTGATGCGGCGAAAGAAGGCACCGAGCGGGCCGGGGTGCTTATCTAAATGCTGCGCGGCCTGGACTAACATCCAGCGGGCGTGACCGCTGCCTTGCTTCGTGATTGGCCCGTGGTAACACTTATCGGCGGATTGGCGCGTCGAAGGGACTAAGCCGAAGTAAGCGGCGGCATGGTCGCCGTCGGGGAAGCGTTTCCAGTCGCCGAGGGTGGATAAGATGGTCTCGGCGACGGGGAAGTCGACACCAGGCAGGGTCATGAGTAACTTCACCTCGGGAGAGTGATAGGCGTGTTGGGCGAGATCGTCGTTGAAGAGGGTGATCTCGGTTTCGATCATGTCGAGAAAGAAGAGTTGGCGGGCGAGGCAGGAGCGGTCGAAGGAGTTGAGGTCAACCGAGGCGAGCCAGGTGAGGTTGGCGTCGGAGAAGAGGTCGCCGGCGGGGAGGGGGATCATCCGCTGGTGGAGGATGGCATGGATGCGGTTTTTGACGCGGGTGCGGTCCTGGGTAAGGTTGGCGCGTTCGGTGCAGCGCTGACGAAGTTCGGCGGTTTGGGTATCGGGGGTCCAGACGGTGGGGAGGAAACCGGTGCGGAGGAGTTGGGCGAGGACGAGGGCATCGACTTTGTCGGTTTTGATACGGGAGGTCGCAATGGCGCGGGTGGCGAGTGGGTTGGAGACGTGGACGGAGTGGACGAAGGGTTGGAGGAGGCGGACGAGGGCCCAGGTGTTGGTGGTGGCTTCGACGGCGACTTGGTGTTGTTTGGTGAGATGTTGGGTGGCGAAGGCGATGGTGCCTTCGTTAGTGGCGGCGAAGCGTTTTTGGAGTTCAATTTTGCCGTCGTCGGCGACGAGCGCGGCTTCTATTTCTTTTTTGTGGAGATCGAGACCTACAAATGGCATACTGATGTTACTCCTGAGATGCGGGAGAGCGGACCGGGTCGGCCCTGGGTCAGGGTCGGCGCGCTGGAGACCCAGCAATTGGCGATGAATTGTCAACGAAGAGGGCTAGGAACGAACGGCACCTACCTATTCGAGCTCGGGGCTCAACCGGGTGGACCGGAGGGGCGGCTACATACGACAGCGGGCTCGGGGCCCATACTCGTAATCAGCCTGCCCCAGAGTGTTCGGTCCTGCTCTCCTGCGTTTCGGTCAGGCTCTTCACACCCTGGCCAAGGCCCGGTGAGCAGTAGTAAACCCCATTGCAGCCAGAATGTCCAGGGGTCGGAGACCGCCGGGGGGGTCCGGGATGCTCGGGGGCTATGGGGCAATCATACCCGGTACGATGCGGCGGGCCGGTTGACGAAGGTGGTTTATGCGAGCGGAAAGACGATTGAATATGTCTACGACAAGGCAGGAAATCTATTGAGCCGAGTGGTCTCGCCTGCGACCGCGGCAGATACAAAAAGCGGCCCGATCAAGCCGCGGTAGGCTAGGGTGGGGGCGACCGGCTAGCGGCCAGGGCGCATATTGCGCGCCTTCGCGTACTTCAAAAACTGGTAGATCGCGGCGAGCCAGGCGATGGCAAGACCTTCGGCACCGTCAAGAAAACCCCGCTTGAGAAAGTAGGTGCGGAAGAACTCCCACCAGGGGCGAAAGAAGAGATGCCAGAACGAAACGGACCGCTTCTGTTCAATCAGTTGCTCCGCGGCCAGAGTCGTGTAGCGGTCCAGCGTTCTCAGATGTTCGCTGAGCGAGTCACACGTGAAGTGGAGGAGGGTCGCTTCGAGTCGGGCCGTGGTGCCGCGGACCGTTAGGCTCTCGTGAACGAAATCGCCCTCCCATAAAGCCTTTCGGCGATCATAGAGGCGCACTTTGCGGTCAGGATACCAGCCACTGTGCAGGATCCAGCGCCCTAAGTATTGGGCCAGACGCGGCATCGTGTACGCATCATGGTTCGGCCCATTCTTCTTGAGTTGCCAAATCTCCGCTTCGAGAAGTTCGCTCAACGCTTCGTCGGCGTCGATGGAAAGAATCCAATCGTGGCTGGCCTGGTCGGCCGCAAAGTTTTTCTGGCTCGAATAGCCGGCCCAAACGCGATCAATCACCCGGGCTCCCAACTTGGTCGCGATCTCGACCGTGCGGTCGCTTGACCCGCTATCAACGACCAGGATTTCGTCGACGCAACGCAGGCTCTCAATGGCTCGGGCGATGTTGCGCTCTTCATTGTAGGTGATGATGGTGGCTGAAATCTTCATCCGCCCGGTCCTCTTTACTCTAGATTGAGATTGCTGTTTGGATGGGATTGGGCGTAAAGGACAGCAGAAAGATCAGGGCGGCAACCAGAGCCAGGCGGAGTCGGCCAGGCCCCACCGGGGAGTCGTCGATAATGGCGGGACGACGGAGACCGGTAAGCAGAAAGAAGGCAGCCCAGAAAATCCAGCCGGTCCAGAAAAAATATCCGAGCGGGATAAGCGCTAGGGCGAACCCTTGGGAGAGTCGGCGGTGTAGTGGTCCCACGAAGGTATAGAGGATATGCCCGCCGTCCAATTGTCCGATAGGGAGCAGGTTGAGAGCGGTCGCAAAGATGCCGATCCAGGCCGCGCGAGCCACGGGGTGGAGATAGATATCTGAGGTCGGAACGCCCGGGAAGACCGCCTGCAGGGCAAGCCAAAGCAAGGGGGGCGTGCCGAAAGTGAGATCCCCCTGCGTGGCGATCCCCGGGAGGACCTTGCTGTAAGCTAGGCCGAGGCCAAGGGCGGGTACGAGAAAAACAAAACCGGCCAGTGGACCGGCGACACCGACGTCAAACAGGTCCCGTCGAGAGAAAATCGGCGCACGGATTCTGATGAAGGCTCCGAAAGTCCCAATTAATGTTGGCGCGGGGAGGAAGTAAGGCAGGGAGGCGTCGACCGAATGGAAAAGGCACGTGAAATAGTGGCCGAACTCATGAGCCAGTAGAATGCTGAGCAGGGTGACCGAAAATGGCAGTCCAGCGACCAGCATTCCCGGG
>JANODS010001653.1:0-2970 GCA_031412835.1 Acidobacteriota bacterium
CATAAGTGTTCCATTCGCCGGGCTTTTTGGTGGCGTTTTCACGGGGCTTGATGCGGCTATAGAGGGCTCCGGTGCCGTGGGTGTCCGGAGCTTTGCCGAAGTCGTCGACGATCTGGACTTCGTAGCGACCGCGGAGGCCAAGGCCGCCGTTGGAGCCGACTCCGATGCGAAACTCTCCATGGAGCTCGAAGTTCCAGAACGTTTGGCTGGAGACGAGGTTGTTGGAGCCAGCGGCGTTCTTCATGATGCCGTCTTCGACTTTCCAGCCGAGGGATTGGCCGGGGATGAGGGCGGCCCAGTTCGAGAGGTCCTTGCCGTTGAAGAGGTCGACGGTTTTGCCGGGCTTCCATTTGCCGTCTTCGCGATCCTTGATGACGGGGGCGCGTTTGCCGATGAAGCTGAGTTTGGAAGCGGGGTTGCCTTCAACCTGGAATTCGCCGATGAGCTCGCCGCTGACGATTTTGGCGAGGTAGACGCCCTTGGTGCTAGGGGCTCCTTTTTTGGAGTAGGCGCGTTCGAAGACGAAGCGGAGGGTACCTTCTTTCGTGCTGATCTCGGGAATGGCGTTCATGTCGCCGCCGGGGGCACCGACGAAGCGGCCTTTGACGGCGGGTGTGCCGGCTCCGTCGACTTCGAGCCACCAGGCGCGGCGATTGGCTTGTTGGGGAACGGTGATGTTCCAGCGGCCATTGAAATCGGCATCCTTGGCGAGGGCGGCCAGGGAGAGCAGCAAGATGAGAGCGATGCGCATGAAACGGTGAGTTTACCATTTGCGCGGCATCGGCGGGAGAACCGGTCGCCGCGAGGGACCGGTTTCCGACGATTTGGCTTCGAACGTAAAAAACTTGCAAAAAAAGCCGTTCTTGACCATTGGATAGGTTTACAACATCCGCTATTCGCGTTCCCCCGCTACCGAGCAGCTCCACCATTGCGCACCGTACTTCGCGGTCCCCCAGATCATCGCTTCCCTGAGCCCCGCCCTATTCCGCGTCGACCGAATCGCCCCACTCTTTTTCAAGCATTCGAGAATACTCTCCCGAGGCAAACAAATCAAACTCAAACTCCGCAGAGCGGATCTGTGCATGAGGCGACAAGGAGAGATAACAGGCGTATAGCTGATCGGCGTATCGATAGTAGTTCCGCGTGAACTCGGTCGCCAAATCCGTACGCACCGGCACTTCGCCAAAAATACTGTTTAAGCCAAGCGCCCGCGAGAAAATAGCACGGTAGTCCGCCACTCCCCACTTCCGCAGCTTTGCCTTAACCGCCTCCGGCGGATCTTCCACCAACAGACTCGCGAAACTCTGCTCCTTCACATTCCGCTGGCGCAGCGACTCCTCACGAGCGACTAAATCCATGCACTGCTCAATCCAACGCAGCAAATCCTTGCCCACGTAGTACAGCATCCGAATCTCGCAATACCGCCCATCCAATAACTTTCGATCCAACTCGTCGACCGAGAATTCGTTGTTCGGCAAGAGCCCCTGCAACATCATGCTCGCCCGAGAACTTTCGACAAGCTTGTTCGGCCCGTTCGAATCCGAAAACGGGTGGAGAATCAGCGGAGGCATTTTCCAATGCTGGACGCTAGGAGTGCGCAAGATGGCGGCTAGTTCTGACACGTTGAGACGAAATCCCTTCCTTTCCAGTCTAATCGGTTGCATTGACCATTTGTATTAGGGAGCCGCTCACTTTCTGGCCGTTAACAGTACCTTGACCGTCATAGTTTGCCCCGCCCGCAGCACTTTCACCTCGACTTCGTCTCCTGGCTTCTTCTGCCGCAGCAGAACCGTGAAGTCCATCAAGTTGCCTACGTCCTTTGCGTCGAAGCCAATCATGATGTCCCCCGCCTTCAGCCCCGCCACCCCAGCCGGCGAACCATCCCGGACATCCGCGAAGCGAACACCCTTCGGCGGCTCCGCGAAATCAGGAATCGAACCGAAGTACGGCCCATAGCCCGACGATCCGCCCGACGACGGCACCGTCCCGGAATGAGCGCTCTGCGGCGGCAACACGCGAACGTATTGCGGGCGCTCCTGCGAAATCAGCTTCTCGGCCACCTCACCCACATAAGCCAGCAACTTCACGGCGTCGACGGCGTTGATCTTATCCCACGTATCGGTCGGCTTGTGATAGTCGGCATGGAGCCCCGAGAAGAAGAACAGAACCGGCACCTGCTTGGTCGTAAAGCTCGTATGGTCGCTCGATCCGTACCCGGCGGTCTCCGACGTATCAAACTGCAAGCCGTGCGTCGAGGTACCGTCCAGAACCGCCTTCAAGCTCGAACCCGTTCCGCTCCCACCCACGAACACCCGCCCGTCCTTCACCCGTCCAATCATGTCCATATTGATCATGGTTACGGCCTTAGTCAACGGCAGTTGGGGGTTATTTACGAAAAAGCTCGAACCGAGTAAGCCCAACTCCTCGCCCGCGAATGCCATGAACAATATCCCCCGCTTCCGGTTCGGTATCGCGCCAAACCGCTTGGCCAGCTCGATCACGCCGGCCGTGCCGCTCGCGTTATCATCGGCTCCGAAGTGTGGCTTGCCCGCCATAGTCGGTGCCATCGAAAACTGCTGTCCCAAGCCCAGGTGGTCGTAGTGCGCTCCGATCACCAGGAACTCGTTCGACTCACCCGGCAGATAGCCGACCACGTTCCTTACTTGCCGAACCTCCCGCGACACGTCCGCGCGCACCGCCACCGCCACATTGCCCAGGAGCTGCGACCGTGGCTTCATATCCTTATCGATACCCTCGTGGATATCCCGCAGTTTCAGCCCGGCGGCCTCGAGCAGTTTCTCGCCAACCTCGCCCTTGAGCATGATCGCCGGGATGCCCGCGTTGGCTGGTCCGGCGTTCTTGGCAAATTTCTCGATCTCGCCATAACCGCTCGAAAGAACGTCGCTGAGGATGATCGCGGCCTTGGCTCCATGGAGCTTGGCGTTGGTCGTCTTCGAATCGAACTGCGCG
>JANODS010001654.1:0-7340 GCA_031412835.1 Acidobacteriota bacterium
CTCGACAGCCAGGCGGCGACCGCGGCCGCGGGCATCGCTAGTCAACCAGCACCCATCGTGGGCGCTGGCATCACCACCACCCCGGGTAACATCAACACCTTGGTCGCCCCCCTCACGACGCAAGCCGCATCCGTCGCGTCGGGAATTCCCGAACCCAGCACCTACGCTCTATTCATCTCGGGCTTGGCCGCCTTGGCCTACGCTCGTCGTCGTCGCTCCTAACACCTAACTGCATCATCGGTAAAACGGTCGCGGCTCTGCTGCGGCCGTTTCGCTTTTGGTGCGCCGATTTGGACATCCGCGATAGGATAGCAGAAGGATTATGGGCCTACTGATAAACGGGGAATACGTCGACGAAGCATTGATCCGCGAGGAAATGGCTTCTCTACGCCCACATTATGAAGCGATGATGGCCGACATGGAGCCCATCGCCCGCGAGATCCAGCTCAAAGACTGGTGCAAGGAGAACGTCATCGAACGCGTCCTGCTCCGTCAGGAGGCCGCCAGCCGCGCCCCCGCAATCTCGGACGAAGAGATCGACGAGCGGATGACCGCCCTCCTCCCTCCACCCGGCGACCCCGACAACTGCGAAGCGGGCACCACCCGCGCCGGAGTCGACCACGACGCCATGCGCGCCGAAATTCGAACCCAGATCCAACTCGAACGCCTCGTCCAAGACGTCGGCGAAAAAGCGCCAAAGCCTAAGAAACAGGAGCTCCTCGATTTCTACAAGGCCAACCAGGAACGCTTCGCCGTTCCGCCCATGCTCCACGCCTCCCACATCGTCAAAAACGTCAACGACACCGTGGATGAAGAAACCGCCCGAGCCGCCATCGCCGTCGCCGAAGCCGAACTCGCCGCCGGTGGCACCTTCGCCGAAGTGGCCGACCGCCACTCCGATTGCGCCGGTCAAGGCGGCAGCCTAGGCTGGTTCCCGCTCGGCGAAATGGTCGAAGAGTTTGAAACCGCCGTCCTCCCCCTCGCCCCCGGCCAACTGAGCCCGGTTTTCCGCTCCGTCTTCGGCTTTCACATCGCGATGCTGCACGACCGCCGACCCGAAGGCGTCCGACCCTTCAACGACGTCCGAGAAGAAATCGAAGGTGCCATGCAAGCCGGCGTCCGAGAACGAGCCCTCGAAGCCTTCGTCGACGCCTTGAAGGAGAAAGCAGTGGTCAAATCCGCCAAGCAACCAGCCGTATGAGCGATCCGTTCCGCGTCTTCGGAGGGGTGAACCCCTGCTGCATCCCCAGTCGGCAACGGGAGCAACAGCAGGCCCTATCGCGCCGCATGGCCGAAGCGCGGCTCATCGTCCGCTCCGGCTCCCCGAGCGGCATGACTAAGCTCGATGGAGGCCGTTTCCTGATGGGCGCCGAAGACGCCGAGGGCTTCCCCGCCGACGGCGAAGGGCCGATCCGCGAAATCCACATCGATCCGTTCTACATGGACACCACCCCGGTGACCAACTCAGAGTACGCCGAGTTCGTCCGCGCCACCAACTACCAAACCGAAAGCGAGCGCTTCGGCTGGGGCTTCGTCTTCGCCGGCCACATCCCGGAGGAAAAGTACCGCCGCATCGTCGAGGACACCGTCCTGGGCCACGAATGGTGGTGCAAAGTCCCCGGAGCCGACTGGCGCCATCCCGAAGGCCCCGATTCATCCGTCCAGGACCGCCCCCACCATCCCGCCGTTCACATGTCCTGGAACGACGCCCAAGCCTACTGCGACTGGGCCGGCAAGCGGCTCCCCCGCGAGGCGGAGTGGGAGTATGCGGCCCGAGGCGGCCTCGTCCAAAAGAAGTACCCCTGGGGCGACGAGTTGACCCCCGAAGGCCGCCACCTCTGCAATATCTGGCAGGGCGAATTTCCTAAAATCGATCTCGGCGACGATGGCTTCACCGCCCCCGGCCCGGTCGACGCCTTCCCCGCCAACGGCTACGGCCTGCTATCCGTCACCGGAAACGCCTGGGAATGGTGCCAGGACTGGTTCCATCCTGCCTGGCACATGACCGCCACCGCGGTGAACCCCGTCGGCCCCCCCGAAGGCCGCGAGCGCGTGATGAAGGGCGGCAGCTACCTCTGCCACAAAAGCTACTGCAACCGCTACCGGCCCGCCGCCCGGACCAAGAACACGCCCGACAGCGCCACCACGAATATCAGCTTTCGCTGCGCCCGCGACCTTTGATCAACTCAAAGACAATCGGTAGTACAGAAATGAACACGATGCCGATAATCACTTTTTCAAAGTGTTTCCGTACAAACTCGTTGTCGCCCAGGAAGTACCCCGCCATCGTCATCGAGATCACCCAACCGATGCCCCCGAAAATGTTAAACGACAAGAACCGGGGATAGTCCATCTTCGCCACTCCCGCGATAAACGGCGCAAACGTTCGAATAATCGGCACGAACCGGGCATAAATAATCGCCTTGCCGCCATGCTTATCGTAGAACTCCTGCGTCCGCAGCAGGTACTCCCGCTTAAACAGCTTCGAATCCGGCCGATTGAAAATGCTAACCCCGGCCTTCCGCCCCAGCATATACCCCACCGCATCCCCAACAATCGCCGCCACCATCATCACGCCCATAATGGCCCAAACGTTCAGCCCCCCTGCCCCGGCCACCACCCCGACCGTGAACAACAACGAGTCCCCCGGTAAGAAAAAACCCACCAGAAGTCCAGTTTCAGAAAAAACGATCGCGGCCAGCAACACGTAACCCGCCCAGCCCGAAAACACGCTGTTCAGCAACTGCATCAGCGCGTCCGGGTTGGTCAGAGTCTTTAGAAATTCGAGGACCGAATGCACCATGTCCGACTAGCCGCGGTAGCTACTCTGCAGCTTCTTGATGGCGTCGCTATTGACCTTGATCTTGCCTTGGTCGATCAGCCGGTGCACCAAGCCCTCTTCGAACAGGTCCTTGCGCTCCTGCGATTTCCGGCCCTTCAGCGCTCCCACCATCGCCTCACGCTCCGCCGCCAGCTTGCCCAAATCCGCTTCCACCTTCGAATTCACCCGGACAATCACCAACTGCTCCATCATCGAAATGGGCCCCAATACACTTCCGACCGGCTTCACAAACGCTTCCGCAAAATACGCCGCATCGCCCAGCCCGTCCGCCGCCCCATCGCGGCCAAATTCGGCGGTAGTCTTAACTTCACCACCCAAAGACTTCGCCAATTTCGCGAAATCGCCTCCGGCCTCGGCCATTGATCGGGCCGCCTCGGCGGTCTTCCCCACCAGTAGTTCCCGAGCCTTCACGCCCGTCAACTGCTCCCGAACTTGGCCTTCCACTTCGGCCAATTCCGCGTTCCGGGCAGGATTAATGCCGGTCAGAACGCCAAAGGCGATCTTGTTGCCCGGTGCCGTAATCAACGGCGTCACGCCGCCCTTCTGCAGGCCGAACATCGTCGCGCCGAACTCAGCGTTTATGCCAATCTCCTGAATCGGATCGTTACTGCTCGCGTCCTGAACAACGTAGTGGCTCAAATTGAACTGCTGCGCGATCTGAGCCGCCGAACCGGGGCTTTTCGCAAGCGCCGCCCGACCCTGCTCCGCCGCGCTCTGCATCCGGTCAAACACCTGCTTCCGCTTTGTCTCGGTAGCCAGATCCGCCTTAACCTCATCAAACGGCTTCACCCGGGCATCCTCCCGATCCGTAACTTGAACGATATGAAAGCCATACTCCGTCTTGATGACATTGCTGATCTCGCCCTTCTTGAGCGAAAACGCCGTGGCTTCGAAGTTGGGGACCATCTGCCCCTTGCTGATCCAACCAAGGTCGCCGCCCTTTGGCGCCGATCCCGGGTCTTCGGAGTTCTTTTTCGCCAGCTCCGCAAAATCGGCCCCGGCCCTGATCTGCTTCAGCAGGTCGCCAATCTTCACTTCTAGCTTCTTCGCGTCATCGGCCGACTTGTTCTGGGTCATCAACAGAATGTGGCGCCCCATCACGCGTTCGCCAGTGCGATAGCGGTCAAGATTTGCGCTATAGGCGGCACGAAGTACGTCGTCGCCCAAGGTGATCGACGCGCCAATCTTTTCCTCGTTCGCCACCAAAACTTCGAAACTCCGCTTCTCCGGTATCCGAAACGCCGCGCGGCTCGTGGCAAAAAACTTCTGGAGGTCTTCGGGCGATAGCTTCACCTGCTTCTTCAACGAATCAGAGTTGAAAAGAATATAGTCCAGCTTCACTTTCTCATTCCGCCGACGGAATTCGCCTTCAATTTCATCGGGCGTCACCACCACCCCTTCCAGCACGATATTCCGCAATTTCGTCAGCAACATCTGCGTCCGCACGTTGCCTTCAAACTCAGCCACCGTCATATTCTGTTGCGCCAGAAACGCCGTATACCGGTCCTTATCGAAGCCGCCCTGTAGAATACTGCCCAGCATGGAGCGCAGCGAATTCCCCAACTCCTCCTCGCTCACGGTGAACCCCATCCGTTCGGCCTGATAGGCAACCGCCCGCTCAGCAATCATCTGGTCGACCAGAGTCGGGATGTAATTCTGCAGCATCTCGGTCGGGAACTGCTTCCCACGGAGCGCGCCCTGGAGCGTCCGCTGCACTTCCTGCAGCGTGACTTTCTTGTCGCCGATCTCCGCGACTACGGTGTCGTTGCCGGCCATCGAAGGTCCACCAGGACCACCGGGCACCAAATAGGCAACCATGGAAAGCGCGACAAAACCCAACAAGACGCCAAGCAATATGCGGACGTTCTTGTCGCGGCTACGGAAAAAATCGAACATGGAAGGGAAACTCCTGACTAAAACTGAAAAAAGCTACTCTCGCGATTATATCGCGACTCTCACTCCCACTCGATCGTGCCGGGTGGTTTATGCGTGAGATCGTAAAAAACAGCCGCCACACCGGGCACGGCCAGCAACGCGTCGCGCATTCGATTCCGCAGCGTTTCGGGCATCACAACGCTTTGGGCCGTCATCCCGTCCACCGAATGAATCGGGCGCAAAACCACCGAGTCCGGCAGCCCATCCCCGCCAATCGGAATTAAAACGATCGGAAACTGCCAAACCTGCGAATCAAAATCGTACTCCAGCGAGAGACGACGAACAATCGCATCCGCCTGCCGCAGCCGGTCCATCCGATCCGGCGTGATGCTGCTCGCCACCACGCTGAGTCGGTCGAGCGGCAAGTTCAAGCCCACAATCCCAATCACGCGGTTCACCCGTTGGTTCGCATTAATCGCTTCAGTCGCGCGACCGTGGTCCAGATGGTCGACGATCAGGACCGGCCGATACGAACGAGAATCGCCCTGCACCCCCACCGAATGCACCGGCGCAATCCAAGCCCCGCTCGAAATCGCCTCGATCGGTTCGTCCCGCTCCGCCCCTAGGCAGCGAATTCCCAGCCCCGGGCCCGGGAACGGATGCCGATCCAGGAACGCCGCCGGCAGGCCAAGCTCTCGACCGATCTCGCGAACCTCGTCCTTATAGAAGGACGCCAGCGGCTCCACAATTCGATTCTCCGCGATCAATTTCTGAATCCCCGCCACCCGATTGTGGTGCGTCTTGATCAGATCCGCCTTCGCCGTACCCCCGCTCTCAATCGTATCCGGGTAAATCGTTCCCTGCCCCAGAATCCAATGGCCATCCAAATACGGGCCACTTTCCAGCACCGCCTCCTGAATCTCCACGAACTTTTCCCCAATAATTTTCCGCTTCCGCTCCGGCTCGACCACGCCATCCAGCGCTTCCAAAAAATCTTCCTGAGCCAGTTCGATCCGGAAGTGCCGCGCCCCCAGCGAATCGAAGATTCCACGGACAAACTCCGTCTCATCCTCCCGCATCAAGCCCGTATCCACATAAGCGCCGTGCACCCGCGCCTCGCCCAACGCGCGTAAACACAACGTATACGCAACCGTCGAATCCACCCCGCCGCTCACGAAAAAGAAGATATTCCTGTCGCCCGCCACGTCCCGAATCTGCTGCTCCACCACCGGGATCCGGCTCGCCGGTTGCCAATCTTCCGTGCAACCGCAGATGCCAAAGACGAAGTTGCGCAGGATCTTCCGGCCCTCGGTCGTATGCACCACTTCCGGATGAAACTGCACTCCGTACTGCCGCGTCGACTCGTTCCCCATCGCCGCAATCGCGCAAGTATCAGTCTGCGCCAAAACGCTGAAACCTGTCGGCGGCGCAAAAACCGTGTCCCGATGGCTCATCCACACCTGCTGATGATTCGCCACGTCCCGAAACAACGGACTCGCCCCTTCAATCGCCAAATGGGCCAAACCATACTCGCCCTTGCTACCCTGCCGCACCTGCCCGTCCAACTGAAACGCCATCAGTTGCTGGCCGTAGCAAATGCCCAGCATCGGTATGCCTTGGTTCAACACCGCTTGATCAATACTCGGGCTGCCCTTCTCGTAAACGCTCGAAGGGCCACCAGAAATGATGACCCCCTTAGCCTTAGCAAACCGAGCGGCCTCAGTTTCACTCGCGACCACTTCGGCATAGACGCCCAACTCGCGGACCTTTCGGGCGATTAGGTGGGTATACTGCCCACCGGTATCCAAAATGTAAATCTGAGGTTCAAGGGCCAGATCGTTCACAGATTACGCAAGACCTATTCCCGCGGAGCAGTCCGCTGGACAATCAACTTCTTGGCGTTCTCAAGCAACGACTTCGCCTTCTGCATCGCGTCGACGCCCGACAGAACCATCGGATCGGTCTCCACGGAAAGCTTCCGGGCCTCTTCCGCTCCGAACGCCGTCAGGTACATCTCCCGTTTCAGGAACTGCTTCGACCAATCTCGATTTTCCTTCCATTCCGCCTCGGTGAAGCTGATCTTCTCCTTGGTCATGAACTGATGGAAATCGTTCATCATGGCCTCGTCTGGGTCCCAGCCCTGCGGCAACTTCGCTTCGCGGGAACCGAAGTGCTTCGCCGTGAACGAAAAGAACACAAACTTCCGCAAAAGCTCCGTCTGATACTTGTTGAACTTCGGCGCGGTGAACTGCTCGTCGGGCTTGATCCCGCCACCGCCATAAACCGTCCGACCACTATCAGTCATTTTCACGTCGTTCATGTTCGGCGTGGCGGTATCTTTCCGGTAATAGTAGTCCAGAAACGACGTATGCTGGTAATCGCGCTGGATCAGTCGATTGCTCGGCGTGTAATATTTCTGAGTCGTCAGCGCAAGCCCGGTGTTGTCCGACATCGGATACACCGTCTGCACTAATCCCTTACCAAACGTGTTGTCGCCCAAGATCCAACCCCGGTCATGATCCTGCAGCGCTCCGGCCACAATCTCCGCCGCCGAAGCCGAGTAACGATTCACCAGGATCACAATCGGATAGTCCCGTTTCGTGCTGCCGTTCTTGGCCACATA
>JANODS010001655.1:0-3986 GCA_031412835.1 Acidobacteriota bacterium
GGCTATTGACGCGCTCTCCCGCGGGGTTATCGATGGAGCCCGGCATCAGGTGCTGCTGGGCGTTACCGGCTCGGGCAAGACGTACACGATGGCCAAAGTCATCGAACAGTGCAATCGCCCGGCCTTGATCCTTGCCCACAACAAGACCCTCGCAGCGCAGCTTTACCACGAGTTCAAAACGTTTTTTCCTGAAAACGCGGTCGAGTATTTCGTCAGCTATTACGACTACTATCAGCCGGAAGCCTACATCCCCGCCGGGGATACGTACATCGAAAAAGAATCCACCGTCAACGATGAACTCGACCGGCTGCGCCTGGCCGCCACCCGATCGCTTTTCGAACGGCGAGATGTCGTCATCATCGCCAGCGTCAGTTGTATCTACGGTATCGGTTCGCCGGAAGCTTACTACGGCATGCTTCTGCTGCTTGAAAAAGGCCAGCAAATCCCTCGGAAAGAACTGCTCGGCAAACTCGTCGAACTGCTCTACGAACGCAACGATCTCGACTTCTCCCGCGGCCGTTTCCGCGTGCGCGGCGATGTGGTTGAAGTCTATCCGTCCTATGACGAGTTCGCTTATCGCATCGAACTGTGGGGCGACGAAATCGACGCGCTCTCGCAGATTGACCCGTTAACCGGCAAAGTTCATCAGACCCTATCGCGCCTGCCAATCTACCCGAAGACGCACTACGTGATGAGTGGCGACATGAAAGAGCGCGCCATGGCGACCATTGCCGATGAGCTTGACTGGTGGAAGGTTGAGCTCGAAAAACAGGGCAAATTGATTGAGGCGCAGCGGCTTTGGCAGCGCACGAAATTCGATCTTGAGATGATCAAGACGATTGGGTTTTGCCATGGCATCGAAAACTATTCGCGCCACTTTTCGGGGCGGCTGCCGGGCGAAGCGCCGCCCACGTTGCTCGATTATCTGCCGCACGACCATCTGATTTTCGTCGACGAAAGCCACCAATCGATGCCCCAGTTGCGAGGTATGTGGGGCGGCGACCGCTCGCGCAAAGAGACTCTCGTCAACTTCGGATTCCGGCTCCCCAGCGCTCTCGACAATCGGCCGCTGACCTTCGAAGAGTTCGAAAACCGCGTCAACCAAGTGCTCTATATCAGTGCGACGCCGGGGCCGTATGAACTCGAAAAAACACACGGCGAATTTGTCGAACAGATCATTCGTCCCACCGGGCTCATCGATCCGCCGGTGGAGATCCGACCGATCAAGGGGCAGGTGGACGATCTGCTCGGCGAGATCCGCAAACGGACCGCGCTGAACGAGCGAACGTTGATCACGACGCTCACGAAGCGAATGGCCGAAGACCTCAGCGGCTACTACGCCGAGGTTGGCGTAAAGTGCGCGTGGCTGCATTCGGAAGTCACGACGCTTGATCGCATCAAGATCCTACGTGATCTGCGGCTCGGCGTCTACGATGTGCTCATCGGCGTGAACCTGCTGCGGGAAGGCCTCGACCTGCCCGAAGTGTCGCTGGTCGCCATTCTCGACGCCGACAAAGAAGGCTTCCTGCGTTCGTCCGGAGCCTTGATCCAAACCATTGGCCGGGCCGCCCGGAACCTGAACGGCCGAGCGATTCTTTATGCCGATGTGCTCACCGATTCAATGAAAAAGGCGATTGACGAAACCTCCCGTCGGCGTCGCATTCAGAACGACTACAACGAAGCCAACGGCATCACGCCAGAGTCGATTCGCAAGCCGATCGACATGATGCTGGTGCGTGTGGCGGCGGCGGATTACGTCGACATTCCGATTGAGCCGGAGGAGCCCACCGCGCACCTGACGGCGGCCCAGAAGCAACAACTGATACCCGACCTCGAAGAGAAAATGCGGGAGGCGGCGCGGAACTTCGAGTTCGAGAAAGCCGCCCAATATCGGGATCGAATTAAAGCGCTAAGATTACCAGAGTAATGAGAATATCGCCCTGGGTCGGTCTGTTCGCCGCCGGCCCTGTCAGCCCGGCGCTTGCTCGCTTACCGGGTCTTCACGCGCAGCTTGGCCCTGTCACGGCCGCTTCGCTTCGTGTGGCCAGCCGCATCGCGAACGGGCTGAAGGCCGGGCACCATGTGGTGCCCCAGAAGATGGGCGACGCTTCGCTGGTCCTCGTCTCCGGGCCGGAGGCGGCGCTGCCCGCGCTGCTGGATCTGGCGCTGAGCTCGGAGCTCGATTGGTCGAAACGCGCGATCGTGCTTTTCGATTCGCATCTCGATAGCGATGACCTCGTGGCCTTCGCGAAGCTCGGCGCTGAAGTCGCCAGCCTCGATCCGCTCGACGGCTTCTCGGACCTTCGCTTCTGCGGGGAAGGCGATCCGCTCGCCCTGCGGAAAGTGAAGCGCTTCCTCACCGCTTGCCAGAGCTATCTCTACGTGCTCGAACCCGGTAAGAAACAGGTGTTTTCGGCTGGCCTGGCCTTCACCGGCACCCTCGCCACGCCATTGCTGGCCGCCGCGGTCGATTGCTTTCGCAAAGCGGGGCTCGACCCCAAGGATGCGGCCGTTATCGCCGAACGGGCGCTGCTGGTGACGCTTCGTGCCTGGCAAAAGGCGGGCCGTCAAGGTTGGTCGGGGGTGCTGCCGCAACGCGATCTAGAAGCGGTTCGCCGCCAACTGGCCGCCCTTGGCGAAGAGAACTCGATCCTCGGAGAGTATTTTTCGCAGACCGCGTACATGGCGCTCGAACTCTTCGGTCACGATGCTGAATGGCTCCGCGCACTCGATGATGAGACACCCGCTACGAAGGCTGCGGGTGCCGGTAAGCCCTAATCATCAGCAGCGCGGCCATACTCCAAGCCTGCGCCGGGGCTCCGCGGCGATTGTGCGGCGGATCGCCGTCGTAGATCTCGGCGATCTGACCGATGCAGCCGCGCTCCAACTCACCCTCCAGTTCAGGAAAGAGAAATGGCTCCCAGAACTCGCGCTCCCAAGCGAAGGCAAACGGCGCGGCCAACCACGGCCAAACAGTCCCCTGGTGATAGGCCCCGTCGCGCTCTGCCGGGCCGCCCTGATAGCGGCCCTGATAGGCCGGGTCCTGCGGCGATAACGTGCGCAGCCCATACGGGGTTACTAAGTGCAGCCGGACCGTGAGCAGTAGCTCGCGGCGCCGCGCCGGGTCCAGCAGCGGATGCGTCAACGCGACCGCCAGAATTTGATTCGGGCGAATCTCGGCTGAACCGGGGCGGTCCAGCAGGCACATTCCGCCGTCACTCCAGTAGGTGGAGACGAAGCTTCGAGCCACCCAGTCGGCCAGCCCCGCATACTTCATCCGCCGCCCATCCTCGCCCAGCCGCTCGGCCCATCCCGCCATCAACCGCAGCGCGTTGTACCAGAGGGCGTTGATCTCCACCGGCTTGCCCTCGCGAGGAGTCACCGGCCTGCCGTCACTCCGAGCGTCCATCCACGTCAGTTGCGTCGCTTCGTTCCCGCATTGCAACAGCCCATCCGCCGGGTCCATGCCGATCTCAAACAACGTCCCGCGCTCATGCCATTCGATGATCTCGCGGCCAATGGGATAGAACACCGTTTCGACCCACTCGGTCTCCCCCGCCGCCCACAAATGCTGCGCCGCCTCGAACGCCCACAGCGTCGCATCGGCCGTGTTGTACTCCGGCTCCTGCCCGGCGTCGCTGAATCGATTCGGCAGCAGCCCTTGCCGCCGATGTTCCAGGAACCCGGTGAAGATCTCTTTCGCCTCGGTCAACAGGCCCGCCTGAATCAACAGCCCGGGCATGGCGATAAACGTGTCGCGGCCCCAATCGGTAAACCACGGGTAGCCGGCCATCATCGTCAACCGCCCGTTCACGCGGCTCAAGAATGCCGCTGGTCCAGATAAGGTTCGCGGAGTTCCGACCGCGCCCAACGACGCGGTAAACACGGCATCCGTAGCGCCGTGAAAAACGCCGGCGCACCACAAATCCTCGCGAAACGGAAAGCCGCGGTCCAACTCTTCGAGGTACTCCACGTCCCGATACCAC
>JANODS010001656.1:0-1782 GCA_031412835.1 Acidobacteriota bacterium
GCTGGCCCATCTCCTACGCCGACATCGCCCCCTGGTACGACAAGGTCGAAGCCCTCATCGGCGTCTCCTCCTCCGGCAAACCCCTCGGTGCCTTCCCGCTGAATAACGGCCTCCCCGCGCTGAACCCGAAGGTCGCCGAACTCGAGTTTGCGAAGGTAGCCGGCAAGCTCGGCAAAGGCCTTGAGATGATCCCCATCCCCAAGGCCATCTTGACGAAGGATCACAACGGCCGCCCCGCCTGCCACTACTGCGGCCCCTGCTGGGTCGGCTGCGACAGCGGCTCCAAATTCGATTCGCTCCGCGTCTTCGTCAACGCCGCGGAAAAGACCGGCAAGCTCACGTTGATGCCCGGCTCCCGCGTCCGCTCCATCGAGCTCGACAAGGAAGGCCGAGCCCGCAAAGTGCACTATTACGACGTCGCCAACAAGACCTGGAAGGAGCTCGAAGCCAAGCAGTTCGTCATGGCCGCCGGCTGCGTCGAATCCGCCCATATCTTGCTCAATTCCAAAATCGCTAACTCCTCCGGCCTGGTCGGGCGTTATCTCTCCGAGCACATGTACGCCTCCATCGGCGGCCATCTCCCCCAATTGACTGGCCGCGCCGTGACCAACGAGGACGGCAACGGAGCGCACAGCTTCATCCCCGATCTCACCAAAAACTGGCGCGGCAAAAAGTTCATTCGCGGCTATCAAATCTTCCCCGGCGGCAGCACCGGCGAAACGACGTTTGCGGGCAAGTCGCTCCCCGGCTTCGGCCAGCAGTGGAAGAAGAGCATCCGCGACTATCACACCGCCGCCGCCTCGGTGCTTTTCCAAGGTGAAGTGCTCCCCTACCGAGACAACCGCATCGAAGTCGACGAAAAGTTGAAGGACGACGCGGGCATCCCCGGCATCCGTTTTCACTTCAAATATCGGGACAACGAGAAGGCGATGTTCAAGGACATGATGGAGACCGGCGAAGAGCTCTTGAAGGCCGCCGGAGCCGAATACTTCCCGCCGAAGAACCCGACCTGGTCCCCCTACGGCCACTCGATTCATTACGTGGGAACGGCCCGCATGGGCACCGATCCGAAAACCTCGGTAACCGACCCGTACGGCCAATCCCACGACGTCCCCAACCTCTTCGTCCACGACGCCGGCATTTTCGTTACTGCCGGTAATCAAAATCCGACGCTGACCATCCTAGCCCTGGCCATGCGCGGCAGTGAACGAATCGTCGACCGCCTAAAGCGTCGGGAGGCCTAACCGATGTTCACATCTCTAGAGATCACCAATTTCCGAGCCTTCCAGCACCTGAAGATCGACGGCCTCCGCCGAATCAACATTTTCGGCGGCAAGACGGGCGCGGGGAAAACCAGTGTGCTCGAGGCCTGTGAACTCCTCATGGCACCCGAATCTCTCCGGCCTGCTCTCCAAAATATTCGCCGCGGGATGGCCATGCTGCCGTCCACGAGCACGAATGGAAAGACCGAAGTGCATGCTCCCTGGGATCTACTGTTTCATCATCCCGGAACCGTCAGCATTCAGGGCATTTGGAAGGGCCACCAAATGCGGACCGAACTGAGCATCGACTTCCCGCTCAACGAAGCCCTTCAAACCGTTATGTTGGCGAAGCAAAACCCCGAAGTAGTCGAAACCTTGCAGCATTGGAACCGAGACGGCCGCATTCTCCGCATCGAATCCACCTTCAATGGATCGCCCTCCGAGGCCTTGGTCTATCCGTCGAATGACGGCTCCTGGAATTGGTCGCACAATCTCGCGCCGCACGAACCGGTCGCGGATG
>JANODS010001657.1:0-3199 GCA_031412835.1 Acidobacteriota bacterium
ACTTTCGATTCATGAAAAAGACAATTTTAGTTTTTGCCTTGTTTGCGGCTTCCGCCCTGGCTCAGCGTTTGGAGACGGCGACGTTCCTCGCGGCGCTTTCGCCGGCGAATGAAGTGCCCGCGATTGTTGGCTATGACGCGCGGGGTACCGCGCTGCTGTATGCGCACGTGCAGAGAGATGCGCAGGACCAGATTGTATCCGGGTCGGTAGATTTCGTCGTGCTATATACGTTTCCGGGAGAGGCGACGATCACGGGTTTGCACATCCATTCGGGGCCAGCGGGGGTGAACGCGCCGGTGACGATTAACACGGGTCTTGGCGCGGGTGCGGCGTCCGTTGAAGTTGCCGCGCCGTTCCGTGGTCAGGTTGTACGGCAGGCTCAGGTATTGCCGGGCGACATGGCGGGCCTAGCCTCGCTGCGGGGTCTGTTTACGAACCCGTCTGGGTACTACGTGAACATGCACACCTCGGTATATCCGGGCGGGATCATCCGTGGTCAGGTGATGCCGGCGGAGCGGGCGGTGCTGCTAAGCAGGCTTTCGACGGCGAACGAGGTTCCTGCGATTACGACCGTGACGGCGAGCGGCCTAGGCACGATTGAGGCCGTACGGTCTTACCAAGGCGGTCGGCTGGCGGCCGCGGTAGTCATCTTCGACGTGGACTACCAAGTTCCGGGAGATTCAATCCTTACGGGCATGCACATTCACAACGGCGCGGCCGGGGTGAACGGTCCGGTGATCATCAACACGGGTATCGGGGCCGGTGCGGCGTCGGTTCCAGCGGGGTCGAATGGAGCGGGAAATTTGTTCTACCGTGTGGAAGTGGCGACGAATGTGCCGACGCAGGTGTCGACGCTCGAAGGGATTTTTGATAGCCCGGCTGACTACTACTTGAACCTGCACACGACGACGTTTCCGGGCGGATTGATTCGCGCCCAATTGGTGGATACCGAGGCGATTGCATTTCGGACGACTATGCTCACTTCAAATGAAGTACCGGCGATTACGGGGCTCGACGCAACGGCAGCCGGCAATGCCTACATCAACGCTCTGCGCGACCGGACGGGGAATGTGACGGCGGCTCGGGTAACGTTTGATGTGAACTACCGGTTCCCGGCGGCGGCGGTGACGTTTACCGGGTTACACATACATGATGCGGCGGCCGGCGTGAATGGCCCTGTGACCATCAACAGCGGCCTAGGGGCGGGCGACCGGAGCGTGGTTTCGATGAACGGATTCGGCAATATCTGGCGGACGACAAACGTGTTCGGAGGGCAAGCTTTGGCGTCGTTGAATGCGTTGCTGCGCAATCCCGAGAACCACTACCTGAACCTTCACACGACGGTAAACCCGGGTGGTGTGGTGCGGGCGCAGTTGGCTCCGGCGAACACGCGGATGCCGCGAGTGGCGGAAGTGATCAGCGCGGTAAGCGACTTGAACATGAAGACGCTGGCGCAAGGAGGTCAGTTCACGATTTTCGGAGAAGACCTGAGCAAGATTGCGACGGACTTGAGCGGCCTGGAAGGGTTGCAACTGCCGACGGCGGCGAACGGGACCTCGGTGACGATTGGCGGCATTGCGGCGCCGATCATCGCGATCGGTTTTGAGCCGAAGAATAACCCCGCGGGCTACATCGTGGCGCAGGTTCCTTTTGAGGCACCGGCGGGCGACCATGACGTAGTGGTCCGGTCGGCCAACGGGGCTTCGAACGCGCGGAAGGTGACGGTGGCGGCGGTTGCCCCGGCAATGTTCTTTGACTCCGTGGGAGCTTTCGCGGTGCGGGCGCTCGACTTCTCCATCGTGCGTCCGGAGAGTCCGGCTCGCGCGGGTGAAACGATTGCGTTCGTGACCACCGGGTTGGGTCAGACGGTACCGGCATTGACGACAGGGCAGATCCCCGACGGCGGCAATGTGGCGGCGGCGACGGCTTCCCTTACGATTGGCGGTCGCGCGGCGATGGTGTTGGGCACGACGACGATCCCGGGTTATCCGGGCATTTACGTAGTGTTGGCCAACGTGCCAACGGGCGTAACGCCGGGAGCGGCGCAGGTGATGTTGCGCGTGGGCTCGGCGACGGCGAACGTGACTTCGATGGCCGTTCGGTAGGTACGATAACCAATGATGCGGAATTCTACTTGGAGCTGGCTTCTACTCGGAACCGCATTACTGGCCCAAACAAACCCCGCCCAAGTTGCGGAGCGTCTAGCGACGTTCCGCAACTTGGGCAAAGCTTTTTATGAGAACCCGACGACGGGCAAAGAGGCGGTGGTCGAGTTCGAGAAAGCGTTCCGGTTGGCCCCGGGTTCGGCGCGGGAACGGCTGAATGTGGCGCTGGCGCTGCTGCGAACGGGGGAGACGCAGCGAGCGATGGCGGAGTTAGAAAAGGTGCAGCAGCAGGCACCGAAGCTGCCGCATACCTGGTACAACCTGGGCATTCAGTGGAAACGCTTGGGGGAGACCGAGAAGGCGTTGGCGCAGATGACGCGGTTTGTGGCATTGGAGCCGGAGAACGCGGGCGGGCATTACAACCTGGGCGTGCTACAGAAACAGAGCGGCCAGATGGCGGAGGCTTTGGCTTCGTTTCGTAAAGCGGCGGCGCTCGACCCAAACATCTTCGCGCCCCATTTTCAGATGTTCAATTTGTATCGGCAGGCGGGCGAGAAGGAGAGCGCGGCGCGAGAGCTAGCGGCGTTTCAGCGGATCAAGAAAGAGCAGGAAGGGTCGGCAATTCCAGAGGATATGGAGTGGAATTTCTTCTCCGAGATTTTGGATGATGCGGAACCGGTGCCTGCTTCGCCCGCGCCGGTGGAGCTGAAGTTTGCGTTTGAAAAAGCGACTGCGCCGGGGGAAGAGGCCGTGGTTTGGCTGGACTATGATCACGACTACGACCTAGACAAATTTGTGTTGGGACCGCAGGTGAAGTTGTTGCGGAACCAAGGCGAGGCGGGATTCGTGGACCGGACGGCGGATTTTCCGTTTGCGGAGGCGGCGGTGACGGGGGGGATGACGTTTCGGGCGGTGTACGAGACAAAGGGGATGGACTTGGTTTTGATCCATCCGAACAAGGGCGCTGTGCTGTACCGGGACCAGTTGGCGGGAAAGTATATCGCGGAGCCGTTGCCGCCGATGGGGTTGCCGCAGGCGTTTGATCTGGCGAACCGGGCCGAGATGGACCTGCTGCACGCGGGCGGGATTTTGAA
>JANODS010001658.1:0-3864 GCA_031412835.1 Acidobacteriota bacterium
GAAGACCAGCTTCTTGCCGTCGGGTGAAAATTCAGGGAAAGAGGTGAAACCGCCGAACTGGGTAATGGGTTCGAGGCCGGTGCCATCGACGTTAACTTGGTAGAGTTCGAAGTCGCGGCCATCGCACTTGTGCAGGTTCGAGCTGAAGATGATCTTCTTTCCGTCGGGAGTGAAGGTGGGGGCGAAGTTGGCGCAGTTGTTGTTCGTGATCTGCTTGCTGTTGGTGCCGTTGGCATCGCCGACCCACAGCTCCATTTTCATGGGGGCCGTGAGGTTTTCTTTGAGCAAGGCGTCATAGCGGGCCATGCCTTCGGGAGTCGTGGGGTGGTTGGCGCGCCAGACGATTTTCTTGCCATCGCGGGAGTAGACGGCACCGCCGTCATAGCCGCGCGACTTGGTCAACTGCTGCTTGGCTGAACCGTCTGGCTTCATGCTCCAGAGGTCGAGGTCGCCGGATTCCATGGACGTGTAAATGATGCGGTTCGTCTTGTAGTTCACGGTGGCTTCGGCATCGTAGCCCGGCATCGTGGTGAGCTTTTTGACGACCTTGCCGTTGAGATCGGCGACGTAGAGTTCATAGCCGGGGAAGACGCCCCAGAGGTAGCCTTTAGACCGGTCGGGCGGGGGCGGACACTTGGGGCTGGCTTCGTGGGTGGAGCCGTAGACGACGTGTTTGTTGTCCTTCAAGAAGTAGGCGCAGGTAGTGCGGCCCTGGCCGGTGGAGATCATTTTTTGATCGCTGCCGTCCGCGTTCATAACGAAGATTTGGTCGCACTCGAGCTTGTCGCGGGTGGACTGGAAGCTCAGGCGTTTGCCGTCGGGTGACCAGTACGCCTCGGCGTTCTGGCCTCCGTTTGTCAACTGCTTGATGTTGGCTAGGTGTTTGGGTTCCTGGGCAGCGGCGGTGGCGGCTAGGGCGAGGAAAAGTAGGGCTCTCACTGGCGGCCTTCGTACAGATTGCGCCCGGCCACGAGCGCTTTCATTTTGCCGTCGGCGACGCTGCGTTGGAGCATCCAGAAGCCGCAATCGGGGTGGACGTAGGGGATCCGTTCGGAGCCGAGCAGCTTGACGGCGTGCTCAATGCGGCGGGCGATTAGTTCGGGCGATTCGACTTGGGTGTCTTTGATGTCGATGACGCTGAGGCCTAGCCCGATTTTTGGATCGAGGTCTTTAAAGTGTTCGAGTTCGTCGTAGCCGCGACGGGCGAATTCCAGGATGTAGTGGTTAGCGTGCATGCCGTTGAGGAAGGGCATGAGGTCTTTCCAGAAGCCTTTCTGGACACTTTGGCCTCCGTAGTTTCCGAAACAGATATGGACGCCGCGAATGCCCTTGATACCGGCGAGAACTTCGTTCAGAGCGGGTAGGGCCCAGTCGCGGTCTTCGGGATGGCCGCTGATATTGGCTTCGTCGATTTGGATGATCTCGGCGTCGATCATCTCCATTTGCGCGCGGAGGACGCGGGCGATGGCCATGCAGAGTTCGTCACGTTTTTTGTAGTGCCGATCCGTCAGGACCTTGGTGAGCATGTGCGGACCGGTGCAGGTGAATTTGATTTTTGACGTGGTGAGCGTCTTCGTGAAATCGTACTCGCGCTGAAGGTTCAGCAGGCCTTCGCCGACGTTATCGAAGACGATGCCGGCGGGATCGGTGCGGTAGGTCAACTGGGTATCGGCGCGAAATTCCTTAATATCAGTGACCGAAAACTTCGTTCGGATACCGGACATGCGACTGATGAAATAGTCGATCATGCCGTTGGTCTCCGGATGGCTGGGGTCGAACCGATTGAGTTCACCGTCGGCGACGACGTCGATGCCGGCGAGTTCTTGCGTCTTCAGCACGACCATGATGGCGTCGCGGAGAGCGCCTCGGGAAGTGTTGTTGAAGAGCCATTGGGGGGTCGGATAGCTGCCGACCACAGTTGTCAGAATGGACATTAAGCTTCATTGTATCTAGATGCACCTGCTCGCTCTATTTGCCGCCGCCGCGCTTCAGTTTTCGCCCCAGACGATTGCCACCGACCTTAAGGGCGGCTACCAGGTGATCGCCGTGGATATGAATAAAGACGGCAGGCCTGATCTGCTGGCGTTGGCGAGTGGGGTATCGGAGTTGGTCTGGTACGAAAATCCTTCCTGGCAGCGGCACGTGATCGTTGGCGGCATGAAGCGCATGATCAACGTGTGGCCGATGGATGTGGACAAAGACGGCATCCCGGAGTTGCTGCTGGCTCATGCGTTCGAGAACGAGGCGGCTCGGTCGGTGGGGCTCGTCAGTTATCTGCATTTCGACGGGAAGAGCTGGACTATTCGCGAGATTGATCGGCTGACGACGAGCCATCGGCTGCGGAGCGCGAACGGGCTTTTCATCAATTCGCCGCTGACGGGAGCGAGCGCCGTGGCCCCGGAGTATCGCGATCATACGCCGCTGGTGGCGTACGCTCCGGGCGATTTTCAACGGCGGCAGATCAGTGTTGACGATGAAGGGGTGGTGCACGGAATCTTCATTCACGATTGGAACCGAGATGGGCTGGAGGACGTGCTGACGGCTAGCTTTAAGGGCATCTGGGTGAACCTGGCGCATCGGGACGGCACTTGGACGCGGCAGCAGATTTCGGTTGGGGACCCCGCCGCGTGGCCGAAGGGGGGATCCAGCGATGTGACCGTGGGCCACTTGCGAAAGGAGCGATTTCTGGCCGCGATTGAGCCTTGGCATGGGAACCAGGTGAGCGTGTATCGATACGCGCGGAAGGAGTGGCGGCGGCAGGTGATCGACGATTCGTTGACTGACGGGCATACGATTCATGTGGCTGATTTTGATGGAGATGGGCGGGACGAAATTTTAGTGGGCGCGCGGCAGGGCCAACGGGGGGTGTACTTGTATCGCGAGGTGAAAGGCACGTGGACGCGGCAGGTGATCAGCGAGGGATTGGTGGCAGCGGCGGGCTGCGCGGTGGCTGACTTCAACCGCGATAGGAGGCCGGACATCGCTTGCATTGGCTCGACGACGGCGAACCTAGTACTCTGGACTCAGCACTCTGGACCCAACAATGATCCGCCGCTACGCTGAACTATTCCCCGCTGACCTTGCGCCAGGCTGGCTAGCGATTTGTCCATGGGGGGCGCTCGAATGGCACGGGGACCATCTGCCGCTGGGGTTGGACGGGATTGTGGCGGAGGGTTTTTGCGAACGCTTGGCTGAACGGACGGGCGGGGTGTTGCTGCCGACGACGTGGCTGCCGATTACGGCGCTGCCGCATCGGTGTTCGCTGACGTTTTCGACGAACTTGGTTCGACAGGTGCTGGATGAACTTCTAGGGCAGTTGCATAGCGCGGGGGCGGCGAAGGTGGCGCTGGTCACGGGGCATTATGCGCAGGGGCACGAGTTGGAATTCTACGCGGCGGCGGCTCGGTCGCCACTGCCGGTTTATGCGGCGACGCCGCTGGAACCGTTAGAAGATGACGCGCTGCTGGACCATGCTGGGCAGCAAGAAGCCGCGCAACTTCATTTGTTGCGGCCGGACTTGCTTCGACTCGATCAGATCACGCCGGAAGTGATTCTGGGCGACTCGCCGCATCCGCCGTTCGAAGGGGAAGAGCTGTTTGCGCGGGCGCTGGACCAGTGGGAAAAGTTCTTGACGGAAGACCCCCGGATGTTCTACAACCGCCGACGCGCGGCTTATCAACCGTACGTTGATCGCTACCTGAAATCGAACTGGGAACAGGCGGCGGCCGACTGGTGGGCCGAACACCAAGCAAAATAGAAGCATGGATCTTCGTCCTTATTCGTCGGCCGACCGTGCTGCTTGCATGGCACTGTGCGGCCCTTTCTCGGTGCCCGCTCACTTCGTGGTGATGGAACATGAGGGCA
>JANODS010001659.1:0-4030 GCA_031412835.1 Acidobacteriota bacterium
CTCTTCACACCCTGGCCAAGGCCCGGTGAGCAGTAGTAAACCCCATTGCAGCCAGAATGTCCAGGGGTCGGAGACCGCCGGGGGGGTCCGGGATGCTCGGGGGCTATGGGGCAATCATACCCGGTACGACAGGGTGAGGCGAGTATTCCTTTCGAGCAATATCGGACGGAAAGGTTGAAGAAGCGCCTGCCCGGTGGCTAGCTACGCCGTAAGCATCAAGGCCTCTGCTAGGAAGGAGCTTGATGCGCTCGACGATTCGATCTTTGACCGGATCACCAGCAAGGTAGCCCGACTCGCGGAGGATCCCCGACCCTTCGATTGTACGAAGCTCAAAGGATAGGCCGACCTATGGCGCGTCCGAATGGCAGATTATCGCGTCGTCTATCGCGTGTATGACGCTGGTCGCACTGTGGAAATCACCCGCGTCGCCCATCGCAAGGACGTCTACGACCTTTAGGCCCAGCCTACTCCTGCCGCAACGCCACCAACGGGTCCAGCCGCGCCGCCTTCAGCGCCGGTGCCACACAAGCCGCCACCCCCGCCAACAGCAACACCCCCGCCACTCCCAGGTAAGTAGTCGGATCATCCGCCGAAACCTGAAACAACAGATTCCCCATCAACCGGCACGCCAGCCATGCCCCCGTCACCCCTACCGCCAGCCCTAGCCCCAACTGCAACAACCCTCGCTGCAACACGTCCCGCAAAATCATCCCCCCCGTCGCTCCCAACGCCAAACGAATCCCAATCTCCCGCGTCCTTCTCCCCGTTGCGTGCGAAATCACCGCATAAATCCCCACTGCCGCCAACCCCAGCGCGATAAACGCAAATATCCCAAACACCGCTCCGAACACCCGCAAATGCCACCGGCTCCGCGCCATCGTCTCCGCCAACGGCTCCACCGAAAACAGCGGCAGTAACTCGTCCAACTGTTGCACCTCCCGCCGTACCGCCGTCGAAAGTCCTGCCGGGTTCCCGCTCGTCTTTACGAGCAGCGCCATGGATCCGTTGCCGTCCATCCGGTGCGGCACAATCACCACCGGATTCTGCGTACTGCTCTCTGGACTCGGCTGCCGCACGTCCGGCACCACCCCCACAATCGTCAGCCACGCCTCCGGCTTCTGATCGCTTCCAAAAAAGCGCAGCTTCTGACCCAGCGGGTTTGTCCGCGCGAAGTGCTTCGCCACGAACAACCGGCTCACCAGCGCCGTCTCTTTTCCCGCCTGGCCATCGGTTGCCTCAAAATCTCTGCCCTGCGTCACACCCAACCCCAGCAGTCCAAAATATCCCGCGCTTGCCGTCAAAACATTCGCCGCCGGCCTACGCTCTGGTTCCGGCATCGGTTGCCCGGCAATCTCAAATCGCTGTCCGCCGCCACCGTCCCCCGGAGCCGACGAAGTCATCCCCACCGCCTCAGCCCCCGGCAACGCCGCCAGCCGAGGCATCAGCTTGTCGAAGAACTGCCGCCGCGCTTCCGCGGTGGCGTAACGGCTGTCCGGCAAGCTAACCCGCGCATGGAGAATTCGCTCTCCCTGAATTCCCGCAAACTCATTCTGAGCCGCCACAAAGCTCCGGATCATCAGCCCCGCCCCACTCAAAAGCACCACCGCCAACGCAAATTGCAGCACCACCAACGCCCCTGAAAAATAGCTCGTCCGCACTCCCCCGGCGCTCTTCGATCCCTCTTTCAGCGACCCGTTCACATCCGCGCGCGCCGCCTGCACCGCCGGTGCCAAACCAAACAAAATCCCCGCCAAAATACTCACCACCGCAAAATACGAAAAAACTACATAATCCATCGAAAAAACTACCCAATACGGCTTCCCCACGTTCTCCACGGCCTTCGCGAAAGCTCCCACGCCCACCGACGCCAGCCCCAGCCCCAGCAACCCGCCCACCACCGAAAGCAGAATGCTCTCCACCAGTAACTGCCGTATGATTCTTCCGCTCGTAGCCCCCATCGCCAAGCGAATCGCGATCTCGCGCTCCCGCCCAATCGCCCGACCCAATAACATGTTCGCCACGTTCGCGCACGCAATCAGCAACACAAATCCCACCGCCCCCATCATCAGCAAAAACACCAACCGAATCGGTCCCCCGTTCATCGACTCATGAAACGTCTTCACCAGAATTCCGTAATCCTTATGCGAATCCGGGTACTGCTCCCGCAGCCGCTTAGCCACCAACGAAAGGTCCGCGCTCGCCCCCGCCATCGTGGCATCTTGACGAAGAATTCCCATCATCTGGAAGTTCCGCGAACTCCGCTTTTCCATTTCCCCATCCGGCACCGCCGCCATCCATATATCCTCATTGCTCGGAAACTTGAACCCCTCCGGCATCACCCCGACGATCACCGCCGGCTTCCCAGCCGCGCGCACCGTGCGTCCAATCACGTTCGGGTTCAGCCCATACCGATCCTTCCAAACCCCATAGCCTAGCATCAGCACTGGCTCCGCCCCGGGCTTCTCGTCCTCCGCATTCAGCGCCCTCCCCAACACCGGCTGCATCCGCAGCATGGCGAACAAGCCACTCGTCACCCGCCCGCCCCGGAACCGTTCTGGAGGATTGCCCTGTTCGCTTACCGTCAGGTTCATTCCCTGAAACGCTTCCAGCCTCTCGAACGATGTCGCCGCCGCTTTATAGTCCCGCCAATCAGCGTAGGACACACTCCGCGGGCCTCGCTCTTCGCCCGCCTTCTTCGCTTCCACCATGACCAGCCGCTCTCCCCCGGCGAAGGGAAGCGGCTTGAACATCACCCCGTTCACGAGCGTGAAAACGGTGGTGTTCACCCCGATCCCCAGAGCCAGCGTGCCCACAATTGCCGCCGAAAACCACGGCTGCTGGCGAATCATCCGAAAAGCGTAGCGAAGATCTTGTAGCATCGCGAAAGACTACGGCCCCCAGGGGCGAAAAGTTCCCGTTCTGCAAAATAAATACTAATTCTTTAGTTCCTGAATAGCCTCAATCAAACTTCGTCAATCGCCGCCAACATCTACTCTGCATCAATGGGATCCAACGTCCCCACGCGTTGGAGAGGTCCTGTTGCGCCTGCAACGGCAGCACCTCCACTCTCCTTAATCTCTGCCAGAATGTTCATCTCGTGTTCCCTTTGCTCGGGCCAACCAGTCCGCACCCCTCCTCGATAATGGCCAGCATCTCGAGCGCATGCTCTTGGCTGAGCGTCCCGGAGAAATTGAGTAACGATTCCCCGCTCACCCTGCGAACCATCCCCTGAACCCCCTGTTCCACGTAATCCAACACTTCCCGCTGCTCGTTCACCGGGAGCGCCTCAACCCGTTCCTTAATCTCCATCGGAATGTTCATTTCGTCTGGCCTCCTAATTCGATTCCACCGAGTCTCGACTCCCCCCGGCCAAATTCGCCATCCCCCTACCGGGAAGTCGACCACGGTCGCCCAGGCGCGCCCAACGCCCAGCGCGTCTCTGGACAACCAACCGGCCGCCCCGCAAAACAGCCACTCCGCGCCAGCAAATTCACAATGTTACACTCCTCACATCAGGACGCCCGCACCGCGGGCGAAATACGGAGAACCCATGGTCAGTCTCATCCGCCTCTTCTTACTCGCTTCGGTGAGCAGTTTTGCCCTTTGGGCGCAGAGCGCCTCCGGCACCTTCCTCGGCGTCGTAAAAGACCCCTCGGGTGCCATCATCCCCAACGCCTCCATCACCATCGTCAACAAGGACACCGGCTTCCGCCGAGAGTTGACTTCGAACTCCTCCGGTGAATACGAAGCGCCCTACATCCCGCTCGGCAACTACAGCATCACCGTGAAGTCGCAAGGCTTCCGCACCGTCGACCGCACCGGTCTAAACCTTCAACTCGACCAAAAAGCACGCGTCGACATCACCCTCGCTGTAGGCGACGTGGCCGAAACCGTCTCGGTCGTCGAAGCCGCACCCACCGTGAAGGCCAACAGCTCCGAGTTCGGCGACGTCATGCAGAAGCGCCAAGTGCAGGAACTGCCGCTGAATGGCCGCAACTACGTGCAACTCGTCCACCTGCAGCCCGGCGTC
>JANODS010001660.1:0-3859 GCA_031412835.1 Acidobacteriota bacterium
GCCGGCGAAATGCCCCACCTCTCCCCCCTCGAAGCCACCCGCGCGTACCTCGCCCACCTCAAAGCCGCCACCCCCAACTTCGAAGATCATGACGTTCTGATCACCGTCCCCGCCTCCTTCGACGCCGCCGCCCGCGACCTCACTCTCCAAGCCGCGCGCCTCGCCGATTACCCCACCCCCGTCCTCCTCGAAGAACCTCAAGCCGCTTTCTATGCCTGGCTCGAACGCCATCCCGACTGGCGCGAACGCGTCCACCCCGGCGCTCTCATTCTCGTCGTCGACATCGGCGGCGGCACCACCGACTTCACCCTCATCCGCGTCGCCGATGCCAATGGCGACCTTACCCTCGAACGCATCGCCGTCGGCGAACACATCCTTCTTGGCGGCGATAACATCGACCTCGCCCTCGCTCGCGCCGTCGAAGCCGAAATGCCCAAGCTCGACTCGGCTCAGCTCCACGCCCTCTGGCAGCGCTGCCGCGTCGCCAAAGAAAAGCTCCTCGCCCCCGGGGCCAAGCAAGCCGCGGAGCCCGTCACCATCCTCGGCCGCGGCACCGGCCTTATCGCTGGAACTCTCAAAGCCACCCTCCGCCGTTCCACCCTCGAACAGATCCTTCTCGAAGGCTTCCTCCCCTTGGCCGACGCCACCGACGTCCCCGCCAAGCCGCGCCGCGCCGCTCTCCAGGAAGTCGGCCTCCCCTACGCCTCCGACCCCGCCATCACCCGCCACCTCGCCGCCTTCCTCCGCGGCCAACAGCCCACCCACGTCCTCTTCAACGGCGGCGTCCTCAACGCTCCCCTCGTCCGCGAACGCCTCCTCGCCGTCCTCAATAGCTGGCTCCCCGCCCCCGTCGAAGTCCTCTCCGGCGAAGATCTCATGCACGCCGTCGCTCGCGGCGCCGCCTACTACGGGCTCGCCCGCCAAGGTCGCGGTCTCCGGATTCGCGGTGGGGTTCCCCGCACGTACTACCTCGGCATCGAATCCGCCATGCCCGCCGTACCCGGCTTCCCCTCGCCCATGAAGGCCCTGACCATCGTCCCCTTCGGCCTCGAAGAAGGCTCGTCCGTAGCCCTGCCCAAATACGAATTCTCGCTCCGCACCGGCGAGCCCGCCGAGTTCCGATTCTTCTCCTCCACCACCCGCCAAGCCGACAAACCCGGCGATCTCCTCGACCCCATCCCCTCGGAAGTCGAAGAGCTTGCCCCCATGGAAGTCACCCTCTCCGGTGCCCCCGCCCGCGTCTCTCTTGAAGCCGAAGTCACCGAAACCGGCATGCTCGAGATCTACTGCGTCGCCACCTCCGGAGAACGCTGGAAACTCGAATTCAACCTACGCTCATGAAAATCGGCATCGACCTCGGTACCACCAACTCCGCCCTCGCCTACTGGGACCCCTCCGACGACGACGCCACCATCAGCGTCTTCGAAATTCCCCAGTTCACCGCCCCCGGCCGCATCGAAAAACTGCGCACCCTCCCCAGCTTCCTCTACCTCGCCGACCAAACTTACGTTGGTGCCTACGCCCGCGAACAAGGGGCCCTCACGCCCACCCGCTCCGTCCACTCCGCGAAGTCCTGGCTCTCCAACCCCGAAGTCGACCGCACGGCCAGGATCCTCCCCTGGGAGGCCCAGCCCGAATCCCGCGAGCTCTCCCCGGTCGATGTCTCGGCGGCGTTCCTGAATCACATCCGCGACGCCTGGGACACCGCCTTCCCCGCCACGCCGCTCGCCGAGCAGGACATCGTCCTCACCGTCCCCGCGTCTTTCGATGAGGAAGCCCGTGAGCTCACCGTCATGGCCGCCACCCAAGCTGGCCTCGACAAGGTCACCCTTATCGAAGAACCCGCCGCCGCGTTCTACTCCTGGATCGCCAATCACCTCACCGCCTCCCAAAAACAGCTCTTCGACGGCCAAACCGTCCTCATCTGCGACGTCGGCGGCGGTACCAGCGACTTCACGCTCATCAAAGTCTCCCGCACCGGAGACATGGTTGAGTTCACACGTACCGCCGTCGGCAAGCACCTGCTCCTCGGTGGCGACAATCTCGACCTAACTCTCGGCTGGCTTGTCGAGGCAAAGCTCAACCAGCAGCTCTCGCTCCGCCAGCGCTCCGCCCTCCGCCGCCAATGCGCCGCCGCAAAAGAGCGATTACTGAACGAACCCAATCTCGAAAGGGTAGAGATCACCATCCTTGGTGCCGGCAGCTCCCTCATCGGCGGGACACTTCGTTCCGAAATTCTCCGCTCCGAAGCGCTCGAACTCGCCCTGGACGGCTTCCTCCCGGGCACCCCCCTCTCCGAACGGCCCAAAGATGACAAGCGCAGCCTGTTCCGTGAACTCGGCCTGCCCTACGTCTCCGACCCCGCGGTCACCAAACACCTCGCTGCCTTTCTCACCGACAACGGGATCACCGACGGCCCCGACGCGATTCTTTTCAACGGCGGCTTCTTCATCCCTGAACTGCTCCGCCAGCGCGTCGCCGATGTCCTGGAACACTGGTTCGCCAAGCGCCCAGCTATCTTTGAAAATCGCGACCTCGATCTCGCCGTCGCCGTTGGAGCCGCTTACTACGCCAACGTCCGCACCGGTGGCAAAGGCGTTCTCGTCCGTGGCGGTCTCCCCCGCGCCTACTTCATCGGCCTTTCGAACGATCTCACGCAGACCCTATGCCTGGCGCCTCGCGGCAGCGAGGAAGGCACCGAACTGACTCTCGAACACGACGGCCTCCAACTCGTCGCCAACCGCCCTGTCAGCTTCCGCCTCTACAGCTCGCTCCACCGTACTGAAGACCAACTCGGCGATCTCGTCGATCTCTCGCAGGAAGCCGAACTCCACCCCCACGCCCCGCTCCAAGCGCTCATCCGCTTCGGCAAACCGACCGGCGAGCGCCTCGTGCCGGTCAAGCTCGGAGCCCGGCTCACCGCCGTCGGCACCCTGGAAATCTGGTGCGATTCAAAGGTCAGCGACAACCGGTGGCGCCTCCAATTCGAACTTCGCAAGTCCGCTACTCCCACCACGCAACGCGCCGCCACCGTCATTGCGGACGAGGCCGTCGCCGAGGGTGAAGCCCTCATCCGTCAGACCTTTGAGGCGGGCACCCTCCGCCCCGAGGAACTCCCCGCCAAGCTCGAACAACTCCTTGGCCTCGGTCGCAACAGTTGGCCGCTCAGTGTCATCCGCCGCTTCTCCGATCTCTTCCTCCAACTGGCCGACACCCGCAAGCGGAGCGCCGCTCACGAAGCCCGCTGGCTCAACCTCTGCGGCCTCTGCCTCCGTCCGGGCTTCGGCTTCCCGGGTGATGAGCTGCGTATTGAACAGGCTCGCCGAGTCTTCGCCAGCGGCGCGGCGTTCGGGAATCAAGTCCAGCCCGAAATCGAGTGGTGGATCTTCTGGGGCCGCGTCGCCGGCGGTCTCAACCGCAATCAGCAGACCGACATCTACCAGCGCCTCGCCGGCCAGATCCTCCCTAAGGGCAACAAGAAGGTCCCCCGCATCAACACGAGCTTGCTCCGCGAGCTCTGGCGCACCGCCGCCAGCCTGGAGCACCTTCCCGCCGGTACCCGAACCGAGTTAGGCGAGGCTATCCTTAAGCGTCTCCGCACGAACCAGTCGACGCATCCAGACGCCGACCTCTGGTGTCTCAGCCGCCTTGGTGCCCGCAAGCTTTTCTACGGCCAGACGAACCTCGTCCTCTCGGCGGGGACCGTCGCCCGCTGGGCCGAGCAGCTCATCAAAAACCCCCACCCCCACGTCGCCGAAACCGTCGTCGCGCTCTGCCAAAAGACTGGAAACGCATTGCTCGACGTCCCTCCGGCCACCGTCAATCTGGTCACCGCCCGCATCAGCCAGGACAAGGACGC
>JANODS010001661.1:0-3997 GCA_031412835.1 Acidobacteriota bacterium
GCCAAAGGCATCGGCGATCGTTTTCTTGTCGTCCGCCAAAATGCTGAACAGGCTGCGGAAAATCTCGCGATCACAAAGGTCGGCGATGCGAATGCCGCGTCGGCCGATCTTGTCTTCGTAACAAGGGCCGATGCCGCGCGACGTCGTGCCGATCGCCGTGCGATCCTTGCGCCCCTCGCTCATCTTTTCGACGATGCGATGGAACGGGAAAATCACATGCGCCCGGTCGGAAATCCTGAGCTGTTCGACGACGGGAATCCCGGCGTTCTCGAGCGTTCCGATCTCGGTCAGCAGCGCACCGGGATCAATCACGACCCCATTGGCGATCACCGCCTGCACGCCTGGTCGCAGAATCCCGCTGGGGATCAGCTTCAGGACATACTTCTGGGCACCAATATAGACGGTGTGGCCGGCGTTATGCCCGCCTTGATAGCGCGTGACGATGTCGAACTTCTCAGAAAAGAGGTCAACCATCTTCCCCTTCCCTTCGTCGCCCCACTGCGCCCCTAAAACAATAATATTACTCATTTGCAGACCAAAACTTCTATTCTACCGCACTATGCTAACCTCGAAAGAATGCAGCTTTGCGATATTTATCTGGGACTAGGCCAATCCACGTTCCGAGATCTGTTGAAAAACATCAGCCTGGGAAAGCTGCGGACCTACCAACTGTTCGAGCGAATCAAGCTCCGCCTCCGCGTTGTGAAGCTCAATGGGGAGTCGCTTTTTAAAAGCGCGCCCCGGCAATGGGCCCGTTTGGCCGATGAACGCGACGAAGATTTGGCTATGGATCTGTCTCAGGCAATCCTCGTCTCGCACGTCGACACGTTGATCGTCCCGGTGCTGAATTTTCTCGGCGTCCCCCACACCGAAGGGTTTTTTGAGAAAGACGCCGACATCGCCGAATATCTCACCGGCGACTGGCAGCAGCGCGTTTGGAACGAGTTTGAAGGCAAACTCCCGGCGAGCGTTTTGATCTTCTACCTCAACCATCTCGCGATGGAAATGACCAAGGGTGCTGAATTCTTCCTTCCGGCAGGAGTGGCCGCGGGTCAGGATTTTCAATAGCATGACCCCCGCGCAGGAACTCCACGCTGCGATCAAATCCGGCGACGAGGGCCGCGTCGGAGAACTCTTGACCGCCGACCCCCAACTGGTTCACGGCGGGGGGGCGGCGGGCATGCCCCCGTTGATGCTCGCTGCTTACAGCGGTCGCCGAGAAATCGCCGCTTTGCTCATTGCCCGGGGAGCCGATCTCGACCAGTTCGCCGCCGCTGCTCTGGGCCATGCGACAGTTCTGCGCGAACTGCTCAGCGGCGAAAACAAGCCGATTGACCAACATAGCTCCGATGGCTGGACCGCTCTCCATCTGGCGAGTTTCTTCGGCCAAGTCGATTGTGTTCAGGTGATGCTCGAACTCGGTGCCAGCGTCAAAATACGGAGCGCTAACACCATGGGCAACACTCCGCTACATGCCGCCGCCGCCGGGGGCCATCGCGAAGTCTGCGCCGTCCTTCTCTCGCACAACGCCGAAGTCAACGCCGAACAGGCGAGCCAATATACCGCCCTCCACTCCGCCGCCGCGAACGGCAGCGAAGAGTTGGTCCGTCTGCTGCTGGCTCACGAAGCCAACCCCAAAGCGAAATCTGAAAAAGGGGAGACTCCGCTTGATATGGCCCGTGCCCGCAACCATTCCAGCGTCGTCGCCCTGCTCGAGCGCCTCACGAAATGATCGAAACTTTGCTCTCTGATTTGGCCGCCGCCACCCAGGCGCGGATTGCCGCCGTCACCACCGCCGACGAACTCGAAACCATCCGCGTCGAAGTGCTCGGCCGCAAGGGCAAGCTCGCCGAAGTCTCGAAGGATATGGGCAAGCTTTCGCCCGAGCAACGCGGTGTGGTCGGCAAACTTCTCAACGCGGCCAAGCAGTCCCTCGAAGAGACGCTCACAACCCGCCAAAACGCCTTCGCGGCGGCCGCTCTGGCGGCGCGCCTGGAGCGCGAATGGATCGATCTAACCGTCCCCGCCCCCGGCCCCGGACTCGGCAGCCTGCATCCGCTCACGCAAATCCAGGCCGAGATTGAAGACCTCTTCGTCTCCCTCGGCTTCACCGTTCTCGATGGGCCCGAGGTCGAAACCGAGTTCAACAATTTTGACGCGCTGAACATTCCGCCGGACCATCCCGCCCGCGACATGCAGGATACGTTCTGGCTTTCAAACGGCCACCTGCTGCGGACGCATACTTCGCCCGTTCAAGTTCGCGGCATGAAGAAACTTGGTCCGCCGCTGCGCATGATCGCCCCCGGTCGCGTCTTCCGCAATGAAGAAGTTGACGCCAGCCACGAACATACTTTTTACCAGCTCGAAGGCATGATGGTCGATAAAGATGTCTCCGTCGCCCACCTCATCTACTTCATGAAGACGCTGCTCTCGGCCATCTTCAAACGCGACGTCACCGTCCGCCTCCGCCCCGGCTATTTCCCCTTCGTCGAACCCGGCTTCGAACTCGATATTCAGTGCCTCATCTGCAACGGCATCGGCTGCCCGGTTTGCAAACATTCCGGTTGGGTGGAACTGCTGCCCTGCGGCCTCGTCCATCCCAACGTCCTCCGCCTTGGCGGCATCGACCCCGAAGAGTACAGCGGCTTTGCCTTCGGTCTCGGCCTCACCCGCCTCGTCATGATGCGCTACGCGATCGACGATATTCGCCAACTCCAAGGCGGCGATCTCCGCTTCCTCACGCAGTTTTAAGGACCCGATGAAGTTCTCCTCCTCCTGGCTCGCTGAGCACATTGACGGCCTCAACTTGGCCCCTGCCGAACTCGGCAGTCTCATCACCATCAAGACCGCCGAGTGCGAAGGTGTCGAGGCCCACGGTGCTCACTTCGATCACGTCGTCATCGCTCGGGTGCTCACCTCCGAGCCCATCCCCGGCACTCATCTTGCGGTCGCCTCGGTTGACACCGGCCGCTACGGCATCAAGCAGGTTGTCTGCGGAGCGCCCAACTGCCGCGCTGGCCTGCTGACCGCCTACGTCCCCCCCGGCCAACTCGGCGTCACCAACGCCAAGCTACGCGGCGTCGATAGCGCCGGCATGCTGGCCTCCGCCAAGGAACTCGGCATCAGCGCCGAGGACGCAGGGATCATCGAGTTCGCCACCGGCAACCCCGGCGATGCGATTCCCGGCTGTGCCTCCGACACAATCATCGAGATCGACAACAAATCGCTCACCCATCGCCCCGATCTCTGGGGTCACCACGGCATGGCCCGCGAGGTTTCCGCCATCACCGGCCGCCCGCTCCGCGCCATCGCTGCCGACCTTCCGCTCGGCCCCGCCCCCATCGCCGTCACCATCGCTGACAGCAAACTCTGCCCCCGCTTTTCCGCGCTCCGCTTTGAAAACGTTACCGTCCAGCCGTCGCCGCTCTGGCTCCAACAGCGCCTCGAATCGGTCGGCTTGAATCCCATCAACAATATCGTCGACGTCACCAATTTCGTGATGGCCGATCTGGCCCAGCCGATGCACGCCTACGACGCCGCGAAGCTCAACGGCGGCATCACCGTTCGCCCCGCCGCGGACGGCGAACCCTGCCCCGCCCTCAATGGGACGACCTACTTCCTCGATCCTTCCGTCCTCGTCATCTCTGACGACAGCGGCCCTGTCGGCATCGCCGGCATCATCGGCGGAGGCCCCTCCGCCATCAGCGCTTCGACATCCACCATCCTCCTCGAAGCCGCCAACTTCCACGCGGCTTCGATCCGCAAAACGTCGACGAAGTTGAAGCTCCGCACCGATGCGTCGATGCGCTTTGAAAAGTCGCAGGACCCCGAAAACACCGTCCGCGCACTCGCTCACGCCATCGCCTTGCTCGAAGAGGTGTCGCCGGGCATCCGGCTCGTCGGTGGAGTCGCCGATCTCTACTACCCGCTGCCGCCGCTCGCCCCCATCGAGTTCTCACTCTCTTGGATGCGCCGCAAACTCGGCGAGGCCGATCTG